>JADGOJ010000095.1 GCA_017883045.1 Acidimicrobiales bacterium | reverse complement strand
CCGCGCCGCCTCGTCGTCAACGTGGGAGAAGGCGTTGAGGTCGGAGGAGGCAATGGACTCCAACGTCGCGTCGAGTGCTTCACGGGGACTGAGTTCGCCTGATCGGAATGCGTCAACCAGTGAGCAGGCGTCTCTCAACCACGGCTCGCGCGTCACAAGACAGAGACTATCCATACTGGCGGGTAACGGGACAATTGCCGGACTGACTGTGGGCCTCGCCGCGGACACCTTCAAGAAGCCGGTGGCCAACTACGTCGAGGTCGATCGTGGCGGCCATCTCTCACGTGTCGTCAAACAGCAAGCGTGCAATAATGGACCTTCATGGCAAAGACCTCCGAACCTAACGAACCACGTCCCGAAGAGGACCTGGATTCGAGGCTGCTCGGAGAGGGCCACCCGGCCGGTCTGCCGGTATTCAAGGCACCGATCATGGCCCACCTGCGCAATCGACGCAAGGTCAACAGCCCGTCGCAGCTGTCGAGCTTCCAGGAGATGGTGCACTTCAAGCCGAGCCACGGGCGCTGGAGGATCGGCAAGGACCTCATCGGGCTGATCCGCCGGGGTCATGGCGGCGAGGGTGACGAGTCCTACCCCGAAAAGCTTCGTCGCGAGACCACGCGGGGAAAGAACGAGTCCTCAACGTACGGACTGGCGACGGTCGAAGGCCACCAGGTCGTGTTGTACGCGATGAACTGGGACTTCTTCGCCGGGTCCCTCGGCGTCGTGTCGGGCGAGAAGTTCCAGGCCGCCGCGGACCTCGCCGTCTCGAAGAAGCTGCCCTTTGTCAGTGTCTACGCCTCGAGCGGCGTTCGCCAGCACGAGAACTTCGCAGGCCTGACCCAGATGACCCGGATGGTCGAGGCGATCCGCCACTACAAGGAGAAGGTCGATCTGCCTCACGTCGCGGTACTGCTCGGCAATGTGTGGGGCGGCGTGTCGGCGAGTGCGGTGCCCAACGCCGACCTGATCCTCGCCACGTCCGGGACGAACTTCGGCTTCGCGGGACCCAACGTCATCGAGGCCTTCGAGGGCACGTCGGTGCCGACGGACTCCCAGAGCGCCGAGGCCAACCTCCTCGACCGCAACATCGACGTGGTGCTCTCTGAAGTGGGCGACCTGGTGTGGTACCTCGGCTCGATCATCTCCACGACCACGCTGCCCGACCGGCACCACCAACTGACAGTCGAGTCGGCTCCGATGATCCGAAACGTCAGCATCGCGGACCAGCGCCGCGTCTTCACCTTCGGCCACGTGGGCATCCATGGCCCCCGCTTCGACGACGAGCAGCAGTCCGTCGCGTACCTCGCCGCGGCGTCGCGCGCCGCGCCGTCGAGCGACGACTCCGACGTCCTGGTCGAGCAGTACCAGGACCTGATGACCGACGCGAACCGCGTCGATCTCGAGTTCATCGTGCGATACGGCTTCACCGACGCGGTCGCGGTCTACAACTACGTCCAAGAGGCCGAGTACAAGCGCTACCCGGCGATCGTCGGCGCCTTCGCCAAGATCGGAACGCAGCCGTTCGTGATCGTGGGTACGCAGCCCTCGTACCAGCGCATGGGCGAGACCATCATCAAGCGGCCGTCGAATCCGGCGCCCGAGGACTTCGCCTTCATGGAGAGGATGCTGGAGATGGGCGAGCGGCTCCACCTTCCCGCACTCTTCGTCACCGACACCCTCGGCGCGAAGCCGACGCTCGAGAGCGAACGTCGGGGCCAGTCGCGCGCCATCGCGCGTTCGATTCTCAAGGGCATCGACTACTCCGAACCGGTGATCTCGTTGGTGGCCGGCGCACTCGGCAGCGGCGGCGGGTTGGCCACGACCCCGATGGCCGACCACGTGATCATGCTGGAGAAGGCGATGGCCTACGTCGCCGAACCCCGCTCGGCCGCGTCGATCCTCTACAAGACGCCCAACCCTTCACGCGACGAGGTGAGGACGACCCTCGCCACGATGCGCTCGACCGCCAAGGACCAGCTCGATCTCGGGCTCATCGACGAGGTGATCCCCGAGGACGCCAATCCGTTCGTGACCGTCGAGCGGATCCACTCGGCGATCCTCCGCTCGTACGTGGAGCTCGCGCAACTGTCAGAGAAGCGACTGCGCGGCCGCCGCCACGAGAGGATCCGGGGCCTGAGGGCATTCGAGATCATCCAAGAGTGACCCCGTGGGGGCGGTCGCGGCCGACCATTCGCCGTGAACTACTAGCGTTGATTTGACTACATTTCCAAGGAGGGCGGACTTTGAGCGACGGCTACGTACGACAGCTTCCCGACGTCGACCCTGAAGAGACGGCCGAGTGGATCGACTCACTCGACGCGCTGGTCGACGCCGGTGGCGAGCGACGAGCGCGCTTCGTGCTCGCGACCCTGACCGACCGGGCGCGCGAATTGGGCGTTGGGACGCCGCTCGAGGTATCGACTCCCTACGTCAACACCATTCCCAAGCAGGCCGAGGCGTGGTTCCCCGGTGACATCGAGATCGAGCGACGGCTGCGCGCCTATATCCGCTGGAACGCCGCGGTCATGGTCGTCAACGCGAATCACCGCGCGGACGGCATCGGCGGCCACCTCTCGTCGTACGCCTCGTCCGCCGGGCTCTACGAACTCGGCTTCAATCACTTCTTCCGGGGCAAGGCGCACGGTCAGGCCGGCGACCACATCTACTTCCAGGGCCACGCCGCGCCCGGGATCTACGCGCGCGCATACCTCGAGCACCGCCTCAACGAAGAGCACCTCGACAACTTCCGCCGCGAGCTGTCCGGCCACGGTCTGTCGAGCTATCCGCACCCATGGCTGATGGGCGACTTCTGGGAGTTCCCGACCGTGTCGATGGGGCTAGGCCCGCTGAACTCGATCTACCACGCGCGCTTCAACCGCTACATGCACAACCGTCGGCTCGACGACACCTCGAACTCGCGGGTCTGGTGCTTCCTCGGCGATGGTGAGACCGACGAGCCCGAGACGCTGGGCTCGATCGGTCTGGCGGGTCGCGAGCACCTTGACAACCTGACGTGGGTCGTCAACTGCAACCTCCAGCGCCTCGACGGCCCGGTGCGCGGCAACGGCAAGATCATCCAAGAGCTCGAGGCCGAGTTCCGCGGTGCCGGTTGGAATGTGCTCAAGGTGATCTGGGGTGGCGGCTGGGACGATCTGCTCGCCAACGACAGCGACGGAGTATTGCTCGAGAAGATGAACACGACGGTCGACGGAGAGTTCCAGCGCTTCGCCACCGAGTCGGGCGCCTACATCCGCGAGCACTTCTTCGGTCCCGATCCCAGGCTGCGCGCACTCGTCGCGCACCTGAGCGACGACGAGCTGCGCACCCTGCCGCGCGGCGGTCACGACTACCGCAAGATGTACGCGGCCTACAAGGCTGCGATGGACCACACCGGCAGCCCGACCGTGATCCTCGCCAAGACGATCAAGGGTTGGACGCTCGGCAGCGCCACCGAATCGCGCAACGCGACCCACCAGGTGAAGAAGCTCACGCGCCAGCAGCTGGCGAGCCTGAGGACCCGTCTGCATCTCGAGGACGTGATCGACGAGGCCGTACTCGACGCGGACGAGCCGCCCTACTACCGCCCGCCCATCGATTCCGACGAGTACCGCTACCTGCTCGAGCGCCGCAACCTCCTGGGAGGCTCGCTGCCCATCCGCTCGACGACCATCCGCAAGCCACTCACGCTGCCACCAATCGAGGAGCTGGCGGAGTTCGACCAGGGCTCGAATGGCGCCGAGGTCTCCACGACCATGAGTTTCACGAGACTGCTGCGCACGCTCGCGCGCAGCGAGGGATTCGGTCCGCGAATCGTCCCCATCATCCCCGACGAGGGCCGCACCTTCGGCATGGATGCGCTCTTTCGCGAGTTCGGCATCTACGCCGCCTTCGGTCAGCACTACGATCCGGTCGACTCGAAGCTCCTGCTCAGCTACACCGAGTCCCAGGACGGACAGATCCTCGAGGAGGGGATCACCGAGGCCGGCTCGCTGGCGAGTTTCACGGCTGCCGGCACGGCCTACGCCACACGCGGCGTGCCGATGGTGCCCTTCTACACCTTCTATTCGATGTTCGGGTTCCAGCGGGTGGGCGACCTCATCTGGGCCGCAGCCGACGCCCAGGCCAAGGGCTTCCTCCTCGGGGCGACCGCCGGGCGCACCACGCTGCTCGGCGAGGGTCTGCAGCATCAAGACGGGCACAGCCTCCTGCTCGCCTCGACGGTGCCGACGTGTCAGGCCTACGACCCCGCGTACGCCTACGAGGTGGCGGCGATCATCCGCTGCGGGCTCGAGCGCATGTACGGGGCCAAGGACGCCAACGGGCGCGAAGGCGCGGGGGAGTCGGTCTTCTACTACATCACCTTGTACAACGAGAACTACGCCATGCCGGCGCGACCCGACGGCGTCACCGACGACGACATTATGACCGGGCTCTACCGATGGTCGCCCGCTCCTGACGGCGTCGAAGCAACGGCGACGATCCTGTTCTCGGGCTCGGCGCAGGGCGCGGCGCGCGACGCGCAGTTGACCTTGGCCGAACGATTTGGCATCGGCGCTGAGTTGTGGAGCGCCACGAGCTACAAGCGACTGCGAGAGGACGCCCTCTCGGTCGAGCGGTACAACCGGCTTCACCCGCTCGATGAGCCCCGCACAGCACCGGTCACCGAACGACTGACTGCGGCACCTGGCCCCATTGTCGCAGTGACCGACTTCATGAAGGCGGTCCCGGACCAGATCGCCCGCTTCATCCCGCCCGTGGCGACGAAGACCAAGCGAGCAACCTCGATCAGGCCGCGGCCGTTCCTCTCACTCGGCACCGACGGCTTCGGGCGCTCGGACACCCGCGCGGCCCTACGCCGGTTCTTCGAGACCGACGAGGCCCACGTGGTCGTCGCGGTCCTCTCCGCGCTCGCCGAGGCCGGTGAGGTCGAGGTCGCGCTCGTCGAGAAGGCGATCAAGGACTACGGGCTCGACTCGGAACTCGATGATCCGAGGACGAGATGAACCGCGTCGGTGCGAGCGCCGCGTCGCTGGTGAAGAGCACCGCGAACCAGGAGAGGTAGATCGATGGCCGATGTCCAGATGCCCGAACTTGGTGAGAACATCACCGAGGGAACGGTGACCCAGTGGTTCAAGGCCGTGGGCGAGAAGACGACGGCCGGAGAGCCGCTCTTCGAGGTCTCCACCGACAAGGTCGACGCCGAGGTGCCCTCTCCGCTCACCGGCACGATCACCAAGATCCTCGCCGACGTGGGCCAGACCATCGCGATCGGCAGCGTGGTCGCGGTCGTTGAGACGGACGGCGGCGCGACGCCGATCCCCGAGCCTTCGGCCGCCGCGACACCGGCGGCTCAGCCCACCGAAGCCGCGCCCGCCGTCACGCCGAGCGAGACGCCCGCGCCCACGGCCGTCGGCGCGACGCCGATCCCCGAGCCTTCGGCCGCCGCGACACCGGCACCGGCCACAGCCGTAGTCGAGTCACGGCTCGTCACGTCGCCGGTCGTTCGCAAGCTGATCAACGAACTCGGGCCCGACGCCAACCTGGTGACGGGCACGGGGCCCGATGGGCGAATCACCCGCAAGGACGCAGAGAAGGTGGCATTCTCCGAGGCGCATCGCGCTTCGAGTCAGCGCCAGCCAGCATCGACCAGTCAATCCGTCTCGGCGTCGATCCCGTCGCCCCCTCCCGCCCCCGCGGGCGCGAGTTTTGTCGCGTTCAACAAGATACGCAAGATCACCGGCGACCGGATGGTCGCGACCAAGGCAATCTCGCCACACGTCATGAACGCCATCGAGGTCGACTACGAGCGAATCGAGTCGGTTCGACGGTCGCATCAGGAACGCTGGAAGAGTGCGGAGGGCTTCACCCTCACCTACCTGCCCTTCATCGCGAGGGCCCTGGTCCAAGCGCTCCAGGAGTTCCCCTACCTGAATGCCTCGGTCGCCGAAGGCGGCCTCGTGCTGCACGAGCACGTGGACCTCAGCATCGCGGTCGACCTGAATTTCGAGGGCTTGCTGGCCCCGGTGATCCGTCAGGTGGAGGACAAGCGCCTCGGCGCCATCGCGCGCGAGATCGCCGACGTGGCGTCACGGGCGAGGAATGGCAAGTTGCGTCCGGACGACCTCGTGGGTGGGACGTTCACCATCTCGAATTCGGGACCGTTCGGCTCGTTCATGGTCGCTCCTCTCATCAATCAGCCCCAGGTGGCGATCCTGTCGACCGACGGAATCTCGCGCAAGCCGGTCGTCGTCACCGATGCCGAAGGCGGTGAGTCGATCGCGATCCACTCGCTGGGGATGCTGGTCTTGAGTTGGGACCATCGGGCGTTCGATGGGGCGTACGCCGCCGCCTTCCTTCGCCGCGTGAAGGACGTCCTCGAGCACCACGATTGGACGAGCGAGTTCTAGGCGCCACGACGTCGCCGCTCGGCTCCCTCGAGCGACGACACCACGGATCTCGTCGAAGTCCTCGATGGTCGACGCGCCCAAGCGAGTCGCTCGGCGCCGCGACGTCGAGGTTATGGTGAGGAAGTGAGGGGTCTTCCCGGACCGTATCCGGTTCACCGGAGCGTCGGCGATGTCGAGGTGATCGCGATCGCCGACGCAACGTTGGTGCTCGACTCCGCCGAAGCCGCGCCCGGCATCGCCATCGCCGAGTTGTTGCGCGAGTGCGATGGCATGGTCACGGGGGCGGGCCGGTTCCACTGCACCGTCACCTGCTACGTCATCAGATCCTCGGGCCGTACCGTCGTCTTCGACACCGGCATCGGCAACCGAGGTGATTTCGGTCTGCGCATGGTCAGCTCGACCTGGCCCTCGAGGAGGTGGGCATCTCACCTCGTGAAGTCGACGTGGTCGTCAACTCCCATCTCCATTTCGACCACGTCGGATGGAACACGGTGGACGACACCGACGGCGGCGTGCGCACCTTCTTCCCCAACGCGCGCTACATGATCAATCTCGAGGAGTGGAACGCGACGATGACGCCTGAGAACCTGAGTCAGTCGGATCACGACCATTTGGTGCGGTCTGTGCTCCCGCTCGAGGCGAGCGGACAGCTCCAACTCGTTGGACCGGATCTCGCGATCACTGACGAAGTGACGATCGGCCTGATGCCGGGTCACACGAGAGGTCACACGGGGCTTTCCGTGGCCTCGCGTGGCGAGTTCGCCGTCGTCACCGGCGACGCGAGCCACTATCCGGCGCAGATCAACTATCCCGAGTGGTCGCCGGTGTGGGACTCGGACCCCGAGTTGTCGTTCCGTACCCGTCGCGACCTGTTCGACTCGATGGTGGACCGACCGAACCATCGAG
>JADGOJ010000094.1 GCA_017883045.1 Acidimicrobiales bacterium | reverse complement strand
CTTCGGAGCGTCACGCCAGGTGGCGCCCAGCGGCGCGGTGAGCGAGAACGCCCCGAGCGCGCTGATGGGCTACTCGATCGTCGAAACCGACGGCTTCGACGAGGCCGTCGCGTTCGCCAAGGGATGCCCGGTGATCGCCGGCGGGGGCAACGTCGAGGTCTACGAGTACGTCAACATGGCCTGAACTGCGAGGTGGTCGCATCTGGCGGATGTTGGACGGGGCTAGGACGACCAGGGGCCGACGCCGCCGAAGCGCTCTGGCGTGACCAGGATCACGTGACCTCCGGGCGGGTTGTCGAACGGCGGGAACTTCACGCCCGGTCCCACGTAGACAGTGGCGAGTCGCTGGAGCAGTTCGGGCGCCCCGCCTTCGACCAGTCGGGCCGTGCCGTAGACGATGAGGTAGTTCTTCATGCCGACGGGATTGGCCCCGTTGGCCTCGATCGTGATCGCCACCCGGGGGTCACGCGCGATGTTGGTGACCTTGCGGCCGCCCATGAGATGACCGATCGCGATGTCGTCGCCCTCGAGGCCAATCCAGACGACGCTGACCTGGGGGCTCCCGTCGGGGTTGATCGTCGTGAGGTGGGCGAGACGACCTGACGTGAGGACCTCGCGAATCTCGGGGGTGATCGTCGCCACTTGCGGTCCTCCGTCCGAGCGTCCGTCGGGACGTCAATCTGACGATACCTCCGGGGCCGAGGTCTTCCTGGTCGACATCGGACACGGTGGTCAGGCGCCGGTTGACCTGTTCCCCATGTGGTGGACCACTAGACGGGATACGGGCCAGGTGGTCGGGGCGCCGGGATTCGAACCCGGGACCTCCTGCTCCCAAAGCAGGCGCGCTAACCAAGCTGCGCTACGCCCCGTAGCCTCCATCGTTACACATCTGACGAATCGCGCTCGTGGGAACCGCGGGCTACGTAGGCTGCGCAGCAGGAGCAGTGGAGGTGACGGTGGCCTACGAATGGATAATCGATGCGATGGACCAGACGTGGGCCTCGATCGACGCATTGATGCGCCCGCAACCGCCCGAGGCGTACGACGCGCTTACCCCTTGTCCGGGCTGGAGCGTACGTGACGTCCTCAGCCACCTGCTCGGATTCGAAGTGATGCTGCGCGGTGCGCCGGTGCCCGAGTTCAGCGGCCCTTGGCCCGACCACGTGCGCAACCCCCTGGGTGAACTCAACGAGGCCTTCGTCGCGGCCCATCGCCACGAACCGGGCGTCGAGGTGCTCAACCAGTTCAGAGAGGCGTCGCGGCGCTCGCTCGCTGCGTTGCGCGCCCTTGACGGCGCGGCGTGGGACAAGGTCGGATGGAGCCCCGAGGGGGAGAGGCCGTACCATCGCTTCCAAGAGACCAGGGTCCTTGACAGCTGGATCCACCTCCAGGACATCCGCGACGCGCTGCTGCAGCCCGAGGACGACCACGGCCCCGGCGAGGAGATCGTGATCAACCGGTTCGAAGCGGCGCTGCCGTTCGTTATCGGCAAGAAGATGCGCGCCCCGGAGGGCACCGTGGTCCAGATCAACCTGGTCGGGCGACTGGCGCGGACCATCCTCATCGGGGTCGTCGACGGTCGCGCCACGGCGCTGGCCACAACCACCTCGACACCGAACCTCGAACTGACGACGCCCGTGGCGCTCTTCTGGCGCCGTGGAGCGGGGCGGATCAGCGCGCAGGCCTTCCTCGCGGCCTCCGCGACCGATGTTCGCGGGGACCGGGCCCTTGCCGCGTCGTTCGCCGAGGCCCTTGCGATCATGGTCTAGCGGTTTCCAGACGAGCCGGTAGGCTGGCATCTCCTATGCGCGCTACCACCACCTTCCTGGACCACAACCGAGTCAAGCTCTCCGTCGAGGTCGACGACGCCGAGATGGACAAGGCCATCGACGCCGCCGCCGTCACGCTGGCCAAGCAGGTGAGCGTGAAGGGCTTTCGCAAGGGCAAGGTGCCCAAGAACGTGCTGATCGCGAACATCGGCGGGCTCGCGGTGCTGCGCTCCGAGGCCATCCGCGAGTCGATGCCGGACTTCTACGCGCGCGCCGTCGCCGACACCCAGATCGACCCCATTGGCCAACCCGAGATCAACATCACCGAGGGCGAAGAAACCGGCACGCTCTTCTTCGACGCCGAAGTCGAGGTCCGGCCTGAGGCGACCATCAGCGGCCAGCGCGAGTTGCGCGTCACGATCCCGTCGCCTTTCGTCGACGACGCCGACGTCGACGCCCAGATCGACCGCTACCGCGAGACCGACGCCGTCTTGAAGGACGTCGATCGACCCATCGTGACCGGGGACCTCGTCACCATGGACATCCACGTTGAGCAGATCGCCACCGACGTCGAGGCGCTGGACATGTCGGACTACATGTACACGGTGGGATCGGGGACGATCACCGAGGGTGTCGACGAGCTCATCATTGGCCTGAAGGCCGGCGAAGAACTGAAGCTGAACGGCAGCGTCGATGGCGGAGTCACGGCGACCTACGAGATGACGCTGAAGCAGGTCAAAGAGCGCGAGCTCCCCGAGCTGACCGACGAGTGGGTCCAGGAGAACACCGAGTGGCAGTCCGTCGAGGAGATGCGCGGGGCCATCGTCAGCCAGATGCGCCGCACGAAGATAGTCGAGGCGCAGATGTCCCAGCGCGACGCGATGCTCATCGCGCTGAGCGAACTCGTCAGCGAGGACATCGTGCCCGACGTGCTCGTCGAGGCCGAAACCCAAGAGCGACTGCACGACCTCGGCCACCGCTTGTCCGAGCAGCAGCTCAACCTCGAGACGTTCCTCCAGGTGACCAACCAGACGCCCGACGCACTCCTCGCCACCCTTCGTGAGGACGCGGTGCGCGCCGTGAGGATCGACCTGGCGATGCGCGCACTCGTCAAGGCCGAGCAGCTCGAGCCGACCCCCGAGGAAATCGACGAGGAGTTGGTGCGCACCGCCGAGGCGATGGACGTGTCGCCGGACCTGTTGCGCGAGAACCTTCGCGAGACCGGACGCGTCGTCACCTTCCATGCCGAAGTCGCCAAGATGAAGGCCTCTCGCTGGTTGACCGACCACGTGACCTTCGTCGACCCCGAGGGCGTCGAGATCGACCGCGAGTTGCTCCGCACTGACCAGTCCCAAGAGCTCGACGCATAAGGTAGACCCGTGAACGAATACTTGCGAGCCAATAATTATCTCGTGCCCACAGTGGTCGAATCGTCGAACCGCGGTGAACGGGCCTACGACCTGTACAGCCGGCTGCTGCGCGAGCGCATCATCTTCCTCGGCACTCCCATCGACGACACCATCGCCAATCTGATCTGCGCCCAGATGCTCTTTCTCGAGTCCGAGGATCCCGACAAGGACATCAACCTCTACATCAACTCGCCCGGCGGTGACATCACCGGCCTGCTGGCGATCTACGACACGATGAAGTACATCAAGCCCGCCGTGTCGACGTTCTGCTTCGGCCAGGCCGCGTCGGCCGCCGCCGTGCTGCTCGGAGCCGGGACCAAGGGCAAGCGCTTCGCGCTGCCGCACGCACGCGTGCTGCTGCACCAGCCGTGGGGCGGCGTCGGGGGACAAGCCTCGGACATCGAGATCCAGGCCCGTGAGATCCTTCGGATGAAGGACATGCTCAACACGATGCTCGCCCACGACACCGGCCAATCAGTCGAGCGCATCACCAAGGACACCGACCGCGACTTCATCATGGGGGCCGAAGAGGCAGTGGAATACGGTCTGATTGACGAAGTTCTCACTGCTCGTCCCTAGGTGCCGATTTCCACAGCCCCCGGCCCGTAGGATGGTCGCGGCGGAGGTCGTGTCGGAGGGAACTCGTGGCGAAGTTTGGTGAGAGCAGCGACTTGATCAAGTGCAGTTTCTGCGCGAAGGGTCAAAAGCAGGTTAAGAAGCTCATAGCGGGACCCAGCGTGTACATCTGCGACGAGTGCATCGACCTCTGCAACGACATCATCGCCGACGAGTTCGGTGACCGCCCGGAGTTCGTACTCGACGACCTGCCGACCCCGCGTGAGATCTCTGCCTTCCTCGACGAGTTCGTCATCGGTCAGATCGACGCCAAGAAGATCCTCTCGGTGGCGGTCTACAACCACTACAAACGGATCCAGTCGGGTCCGCTGCACGAGGACGACGTCGAAGTCGCCAAGTCCAACGTCCTTCTGCTGGGGCCGACCGGTTGTGGCAAGACCTTCCTCGCCCAGACGCTGGCACGGATGCTCAACGTTCCCTTCGCCATCGCCGACGCCACCGCGCTGACCGAGGCGGGCTACGTAGGCGAGGACGTCGAGAACATCCTCTTGAAGCTGCTGTCGGCCGCCGATTTCGACGTGAAGCGCGCCGAGCGCGGCATCATCTACATCGACGAGATCGACAAGATCGCGCGCAAGGCGGAGAACCCATCGATCACGCGCGACGTGTCGGGCGAAGGCGTCCAGCAAGCGCTGTTGAAGATCCTCGAGGGCACCGTCGCCAGCGTGCCGCCCCAGGGTGGGCGCAAGCACCCGCACCAGGAGTTCATCAGTATCGACACCTCGAATGTCCTGTTCATCTGCGGCGGGGCCTTCGCCGGACTCGAGGAGATCATCGAGCGCCGATTGGGCAAGAAGTCGATGGGCTTCAACCAGCCCGTCGAATCCAAGCGCAAGGGCGACATCGAACTCTTCCGCCACGCGTTGCCCGAGGACCTCGTGAAGTTCGGACTCATTCCCGAGTTCATCGGACGACTGCCCATCGTCAGCGCCGTGCAGCAACTCGACCGTGACATGCTGATCAAGGTGTTGACCGAGCCGAAGAACTCGCTCGTCAAGCAGTTCCAGCAGGTGCTCGCGATGGACGGCGTGGAACTGGTGATCGAGGACGAGGCCCTCGAGGCCATCGCGGACCTGGCGCTCGAACGCGGCACCGGTGCGCGCGGCCTGCGTTCGATCCTCGAGAGCGTGCTGCTCGAGCCGATGTACGACGTGCCGGGTCGCACTGACGTCGTGAAGTGCGTCGTGACTGCCGAGTCCGTTCGCGACAAGATCGCGCCAATCTACGAAATGCGAAAGGCGACGCGAACCCGTCGCGCCAGCTAGTCCGTGCGGTTTACCAAGTACGTGGAGGCGCTGACCTGGCTGGAGTCGCACGTCGACTTTGAACGCGTGGCTCCAAATCGACAGACGTTCCCGACGCTCCAGCAGGTCGTCGACACGCTGGCCCTGCTCGCCGACCCCCAACTCGACTACCCGACCATCCACGTGACGGGCACGAATGGCAAGGGCACGACGACGACGTTGACCAGCGCGCTGCTGAGCGCGACGGGTCTGCGGGTCGGCGCCTTCACGAGTCCCGATCTGCACGCCGTGAACGAGCGCATCGCCATCAACGGCGAACCGATCGACGACGAGGAGTTCGTCGGGCTCATCCAGCGCTTGAGCGATGTGGAGTCCGTGAGTGGCATCGCCCTCACCAGGTTCGAGCTCCTGACGGCGGCGGCGTTGCTGCACTTCTCCGACGAAGGCGTCGATGTCGCGGTGATCGAAGTCGGCATGGGTGGGACTTGGGACTCCACCAACGTCATCGACAGCGACGTGGCGGTGCTGACCAATGTGGACCTCGACCACACGGCGGTGCTGGGTTCGACGGTTGGGGAGATTGCGAGCGACAAGGTCGGGATCTTCCGCGCTGGCGCTATCGCCGTGGTCTCGACGACCAACGCCATCGTGGTCGAGATTGCGCAGCGCAAGGCCAACGAGGTTGGGGCGACGCTCTGGCTGCTGGATGACTCGTTCGTCGTTGAGCGCAACGACCTCGCCCTGGGTGGAAGGGCAATCACCCTACGAACGCCCTACGAGCGCTACGAAGACGTGCTCGTGTCGCTGCACGGGATCCACCAGGGCGTCAACGCCGCGACTGCCATTGTCGCCGCCGAGGCGTTCCTCGGACGAGCTCTGGGTGGGGAGGTCGTCACCTCGACCCTCGCGCACGTTCGCATGCCCGGGCGCATGGAGCTCATCGCGCGCCGCCCGATGATCGTCGTGGACGGCGCTCACAACCCCGCGGGGGTCAAAGCGCTCGTCGCCACGTTGGACGGGGCGTTCCACGTCCAGGGTCAGCGGAGGTGCGTGCTCGGAATGTTGAACGGCCGGGTCATCGAGGACATGGTCGAGCCGCTCGTCAATCTCGGCTTCACCGAGTTCCACTGCTGCCCACCACACTCGCCTCGCGCGCTGAGCGCCGCCGAGGTCGCGGCGGTCGTGCGCCGTCTCGGCGGCGTCGCCTACGAGCATCCGAGTGGCACGGCCGCTTTGGCGCACGCGCGCGAGCGTTCGACCGACGAGGACCTGATCGTGGTGGCGGGGAGCCTCTACCTCGTCGCCGAGGCGCGTGGCGAGGTGATGCGCGTGCCTTCACGACACCTGACCTGAGACTGTTAGATTGGCTCGTCGTGGATAGAACACTGGTGATCGTGAAGCCTGACGGTGTCGAACGGCGCCTCGTCGGCGAGATCGTCGGCCGACTGGAACGCAAGGGACTGCGCCTCGTCGCGGCCGACCTGCGCACGCTCGACGCCGCGACCGCCGAGCATCACTACGTCGATCACGTCGGCAAGCCGTACTACCAGGCTCTCGTGGAGTTCATCACGAGCGGCCCGGTCTTCGTGATGATCGTGGAGGGTCCCGAGGGCACGTGGCAGATGGTGCGCAACCTCATGGGCGCCACGAACTGCAGCGAAGCAGCGCCCGGGACCATCCGCGGGGACCTCGGAAGTGGCCTGCGTGAGAATCTCATCCACGGCTCGGACTCGGCGCAATCGGCGCAGCGCGAGATCGCAATCTTCTTCCCTCATCAGGCCTGAACGAGTTCACTGGCCCGCAAGGACGATCTTGCCCTAGCCTTGTAGCCAGAAGAGGGCGTACGTCGGTGCCCTCGTTAAAGGGTCTCTATGGTTGACAGTCGTTTCTCTCTCTTGGGCCGTGACATGGCGGTGGACCTTGGTACGGCGAACACACTCGTCTACGTGCGCGGGCGCGGCATCGTGCTGAACGAGCCCTCCGTCGTCGCCGTTGACGTGAAGGACGGCAAGCCCCTCGCCGTGGGCGCCGAGGCCAAACGCATGATCGGTCGCACTCCGAGCAACATCCAGGCGATCCGCCCGCTGAAGGATGGGGTCATCGCCGACTTCGAGATCTGCGAGAAGATGTTGCGCTACTTCATCCACCGCGTCCACCAGCGCCGCTTCGCCAAGCCCCGCATGGTGATCTGCGTTCCCTCGGGCATCACCGGCGTCGAACAGCGTGCCGTGATGGAAGCGGCCGAGTTCGCCGGCGCGCGCAAGGCCTACATCATCGAAGAGCCC
>JADGOJ010000093.1 GCA_017883045.1 Acidimicrobiales bacterium | reverse complement strand
CCTCGCCGAACACATCGCACGGCGCGCGGCGCGCGGACTCGGCAGCGAGATGTCGCCGCGAAGCAGGGGCCTGGTCGAACGCATGGGTGAGGTCGCATCGACCATCTGGCGCGAAGCCACCGACGTCATCATCGACGGGAAGCTCGAAGCCGCCGGGGCCATCGAGGACATCGACGACGAGCTTGACGACCTCCACGTCTCACTCACCGCAGAACTGACCTCGGGCTCGATGACACTGCCGGTGGCGGTGGAGCTCGCGCTCTTGGCGCGGTTCTACGAGCGATTCGGCGATCACTGCGTGAACCTCGCGCGTCGCCAGGTCGGTCGCGACGGTGCCGACTAGCTGGTCACCGACTAGCGCAGGGCGAGGAGCGCTTCGGCGATCTGCACCGCGTTGAGTGCAGCGCCCTTTCGCAGATTGTCGTTGCTCAAGAACAGCGAGAGGCCGTTCTCCACCGTCTCGGCCCGGCGGATGCGGCCCACGTAACTCGGGTCCTTGCCCGCGGCGAACCTCGGCGTCGGCATGTGGTGCAGCTCGACGCCCGGCGCCCCCGCCAAGAGCGCCGTCGCCTCCTGAGGCGAGATCGGCCGCTCGAAACTCGCGGTGATCGAGAGTGAATGGCCGGTGAACACCGGCACCCGCACGCAGGTCGCGTCCACCAGCAGACCAGGGATCTCCAGGATCTTGCGACTCTCGTCGCGCAACTTCTGCTCCTCGCCGGTCTCGAGCGAGCCGTCGTCGACGATCGTGCCGGCCATCGGGATCACGTTGTGGGCGATGGTGGCGGGGAACTTCACCCCCGAGTCGAGTGGGAACGCCGAACCGTCGAAGGTCAGGGCCCGAACATCGCCCCCGAGCGACTTCTCGAGCTGGTCCGCCAGTTCGTCGACGCCTTCGCGGCCAGCGCCACTCACCGCCTGGTACGTCGACACGGTCATGGACCTCAGGCCCGCCACGGCATGCAGCGGCTTCAGCACCGGCATCGCGGCCATCGTCGTGCAATTCGGGTTCGCCACAATGCCCTTGGGTATCGACCCCAGTGCGTGGCCGTTCACTTCGGGCACGACGAGCGGGACGTCGGGGTCCATCCGCCACGCCGACGAGTTGTCGATCACGATCGCTCCGGCGGCGGCGAGGCGCGGCGACAGCTCCCTCGACGACGACGCACCCGACGAGGCGAGGGCGATTTCGATCCCCGAGAAGTCCGCGGTCGCGGCGTCCTCCACCACGATCGCCCGGCCGAGCCACTCCAAGGTCGTGCCCGCCGACCGAGCCGAGCTGAAGAAGCGAATCTCGTCGACCGGGAAGTTGCGCTCGCGCAGAATGGCGCGTATGACGGTTCCAACCTGACCGGTGGCTCCAACAATGGCTACTCGCATGCGAAAAGTCTAGGGCTACGCCGCGTCGAGGCCAAACGCGGTGTGCAGGTGTCGCACCGCCTCTTCGACCCGATCGGCGCGCAACACGCACGAGATGCGGATCGAGCTCGTCGAGATCATCTCGATGTTGATGCCATTCCTCGACAGTGTCTCGAACATCAGTGCCGTGACCCCGGGATTGGACTTCATCCCGGCCCCGATGATCGACACCCGGCCGATGTTGTCGTCACTCGTCACCTGCGCTGCGCCGATCTCGCCCTTCACCTTCTCGCACGCGATGGTCGCGACCTCGAGGTCGGTCTTGGCCACGGTGAACGAGATGTCGGTCATCCCGTGCTCGCTGGTGTTCTGCACGATCATGTCGACGTTGATGCCGCGATCGGCCAGTTCGCGGAACAGCTTCGCCGCGATCCCCGGTCGGTCCGGTACGCCACCGACGGTGATCTTGGCCTCTGAGACGTCATCCGTGACAGCCGATACGACCGCTTCTTCCATAGTGGGGTCCTCCTCCACAATCCAGGTACCTGGCTCCCAGGTGAAACTCGAACGAACGTGCAACGGCACCGAGTGGCGCCGCGCGAACTCGACCGAGCGCAGCATCAACACGCGTCCCCCGGTCGCGGCGATCTCCATCATCTCGTCGAAGGAGACCTTCGCCAGGCGACGGGCCCTGGAGACCACCCGCGGATCGGCCGAGAACACGCCGGTGACGTCGGTGTAGATCTCGCAGACGGCGGCGCCCAGCGCCGACGCGAGCGCCACCGCGGTCACGTCCGAGCCACCCCGTCCGAGGGTCGTGATATCCCGTTCGGTCGAAACCCCTTGGAATCCGGCCACCACCGGGACGAGCCCCGCGGCGAGGGCCTCGCGGATCCGATCGGGGCGCATCTCGAGGATCTTGGCGCGGGTGTGGTCGGTGTCGGTGATGATCCCGGCCTGGCTCCCGGTGAACGAGGCCGACTCCACGCCACGGGCGCCAAGCGCCATGCTCACCAGCGCCATCGAGATCCGCTCGCCGGCGGTGAGCAGCATGTCGAGCTCGCGGGGCGGGCGGGTGGGCGAGACGTCGTCGGCGAGACGGATCAGGTCGTCGGTGAACTTGCCCATCGCTGAGACCACGACCACGACGTCGTTGCCCGCCATCCGGGTTCGCGCCACGTGATCAGCGACGGCGCGAATCCGTTCAGCGTCGCCCACCGAGGTGCCACCGAACTTCTGAACGATCAACGCCATGCCAACAAAGGTTAGTTGAGGCAAACAAAGCCCTTCTGAGGGGCTACTAATGTCTCTCCAATGGCTACTACCAAACGTGAACGTCAAAAGGCGGCTCGCCGTCAGAAGATGGAAGAGATGCAGCGGACCGCCAAGCGTCGCCAGACCACGCGGCGCGTGGTCATCGTGGGGATCGTGGCGGTGTTGGTCCTCGGCACCGGCACACTGCTCTTCTCGAACAAGTCGACGACGACGTCGAGCAGTACGACGACGTCGCCATCCGTCACGACGACGACGGCACCCTTCAAGTTCGTTCCGGTCACCGACCCGTCGCCGGCGGGAACGTTCGGAAAGGCGCCCACCGTGGTTGTTCCCCCAGGACCCGCGCCGACTGCATCACAGCGCAGCGACCTGATCGTGGGCACCGGCGCCGTCGCCAAGGCCGGCGACAAACTGACCATGGAGTACGTCCTGGCGACCTACTCCACGCGCAAGGTAATCCAGTCGTCGTGGACCTCCCAGCCCTTCAGCTTCACGTTGGGTGCCGGTCAGGTCATTCCCGGTTGGGACCTCGGCATGGCGGGCATGCGAGTTGGTGGGCGTCGCGAACTGGTCCTTACGCCATCGCTCGGCTATGGCGCCACCTCGCAAGGCGCTGGAATCGCCGCCAACGACTCGTTGGTCTTCGTCGTCGATCTTCTGAAGATCGGCTGAGGGTGACCAACCCCCGCCGCGAACCTCCGCTCGAGGCTTCGACAGGACCGAGCAGTCCCCAAACCACTGAAATGAGGAAGCCATGACCGACCAGATTCCCAACTCCGACGGTTCGAGCGAGCAGCGCCGCCGCTTCGACGCCGCCCCGCCCATGATCATCGACACCACCAAGACCTACACGGCCACGATGGTGACGTCCAAGGGGACGATGGAGATCGTGCTCGACGCCCTCGCGGCGCCGGTGACGGTCAACAGCTTCGTGTTCCTCGCCCGCTGGCACTACTACGACGGCATCGTCTTTCACCGCATCATCCCCGGCTTCGTGCTCCAGGGCGGCGACCCGACTGGCAGCGGATCGGGCGGCCCCGGCTACCGATTCGACGACGAGCTGCCCAAGCCCGGTCGCTACGAGCTGGGATCACTCGCCATGGCCAACGCCGGCCCCAACACGAACGGCTCGCAGTTCTTCGTGATCTCGGGACCCGACGGCGCACGACTGCCGCCGCTCTACGCGCTCTTCGGCAAGGTCGTCAAGGGTCTCGACGTCGTGGCGTCCATCAACGACGTCGGCACGCCCTCGGGCAAGCCCCGCGAAGACGTCGTCATCGAGTCGGTGACGATCAACGAGGCCTAGAGGCCCGCGATGTCGTGGCCTCGTGTCACGACGACGTCATCGGTCAGGACGCGCCAGCGCACGCCGTCATGGCTGACCACGCCGAGCGGACCGAGCACGACGAGCGGGACGTCGGCGGCCATGAGTGAACGGGTCCGCATCAACTGCTCGTCGCTCGCCGGTGCGGCGATGGCGACGCCGCTGCGGTAGTCGAGGCCGGTGGTCGGCGCGCCACCGCGTGGATCGATCATCACCGCTCCGAGCACCGACGCGACTGATCCGATGGCGACCAGGCGCGACGCTTGGCCGATGGCCCCGCCGAGCGCCGTGTGGCGCCACACCGAGCGTGCGTGCAACGGGGAACCGTCACAGAGCACAACGAGATCGGCGCTGGTGATGCGCTGGGCGAAGTACGGCTCGTCCGCGCCCGCGCGGTCGGCGACCATCAGGGCTTCCACTCGGTATCCGAAGGGCTCAGAGACCTCGGCCACGGCGATCGCCGCCTCGGGCATGCCGGTGAAGGCCGCCGCGGTGGCCACGACGACGACGACGGCGCCCTCCGCGAGATCGAGGGTGTTCTCTTCGAACACGCCGCGCAGCGCGCCGAGCGATCCCACCGCCAGAGTCAGGGTCTGCATCCGACGAGTATCGCACCGGGTTCCGTTGGTTACCGGCAAGTACAGTCACACCATGAGCTTTCAGAAGGTGGGCGTTCTCGGTTCGGGCATCATGGGCAGCGGCATCGCCGAGGTGGTGGCCGGGGCTGGCGCGACGGTCGTCGTGCGAAGCCGCTCCCAGGCGACGGCCGACGCCATGTTGGCCGCCATGGAGAAGTCACTGGCCAAGCAGGTCGAGAGGGGCAAGCGCACGCAAGCAGACGCCGACGCCCTTCGGGCCCGCGTTTCGGCGACGACCCGGCTGGCCGACCTGGCCGACTGCGACCTCGTGATCGAATCGGTCGTCGAGGACCTCGACGTGAAGAGGGCGCTCTTCAACGAGCTCAACCACATCATCAACCCCGACGCCATCCTCGCCACCAACACCTCGACGCTCTCGGTGATCGAGCTGGCCATGGAGACGTCGCGACCAGAGAAGGTGTGCGGCGTCCACTTCTTCAACCCGGCACCGGCCATGTCGATCGTCGAGGTGGTGCGACCGCTCTGCGCGAGCGACGAGACGGTCCGGGCCGTCACGGACTTCGTCGTGGCCTGTGGCAAGGAGCCGGTGCACGTGAAGGATCAGGCCGGCTTCATCGTCAACGCCCTGCTCTTCCCCTATCTGAACAACGCCATCCGCCTGCTCGAACGGGGGGTGGCGACAAGGGAGGACATCGACGCCGCCATGAAGGGTGGCTGCGGCTTCCCGATGGGACCGTTCGCCCTCTTGGACCTCGTGGGCCTCGACACGTCACTGGCGATCCTCGAGGCGCTCTACGCGGAGTTCGCCGACCCCAACTTCGCACCAATGCCCCTGCTCCGGCGCATGGTGAGCGCCGGGCAACTGGGTCGCAAGTCGGGTGCCGGCTTCTACGATTACGGTCGATAACACGACCGACAAAGGGGGCACATGGCCGAACGATCCACGCCGTGGGTGATGCGGACCTACTCGGGCCACTCCACCGCCGTGAAGTCCAACGAGTTGTACCGGGCCAACCTCGCCAAGGGCCAGACCGGCCTCTCGATCGCCTTCGACCTGCCCACCCAGACCGGCTACGACCCCGACGACCCCGAGGCGGCCGGTGAGGTCGGCAAGGTCGGCGTCCCGGTAGCGCACCTCGGCCACATGCGCGAGCTCCTCGCGGACATCCCGCTGGGTGAGATGAACACCTCGATGACGATCAACGCCACCGCCGCGTGGCTGTGGGCTCTCTACCTGGCCCTGGCCGACGAGCAGGGCGTGGACCTCGCGAGCTTGCAGGGCACCACGCAGAACGACATCGTCAAGGAGTACCTCAGCCGGGGCACGTACATCTTCGCGCCCGAGCCCTCCAAGCGTCTCATCGTCGACATGATCGCCTACGGCATCAACAACGTCGCCAAATGGAACCCGATCAACGTGTGCAGCTACCACCTCCAAGAGGCCGGCGCCACGCCGGTCCAGGAGATCGCCTACGCGCTCGCGACGGCCATCGACGTCCTCGACGCCGTGCGCGACTCGGGCAAGATCGATCCGGCTCAGATGCCGCGCGTCGTCGGGCGCATGTCGTTCTTCGTGAACGCCGGGGTGAGGTTCATCGAGGAGATCGCCAAGGTGCGGACCTTCACCGCCATGTGGGACGAGATCTGCCGCACCCGCTACGGGGTGCAGGATCCGTCGCTGCGCCGGTTCCGCTACGGCGTGCAGGTCAACTCGCTGGGCCTCACCGAGCAGCAGCCGGAGAACAACGTCCAGCGCGTCGTGCTCGAGATGCTCGGCGTGACGCTCTCCGCCGACGCGCGCGCCCGGGCCCTCCAGCTGCCGGCGTGGAACGAGGCGCTCGGACTGCCGCGACCCTGGGACCAGCAGTGGAGCCTTCGGATGCAGCAGGTCCTCGCCTTCGAGAGCGACCTGCTCGAGTACCCCGACATCTTCGCCGGCTCGCGGGTCATGGACGCCAAGGTGCGCGAACTGACGCTCGGGGCCCAGGGGGAGCTCGACGACGTGCTGGCGCTGGGCGGCGCCTTTCGCGCGATCGACGAGTTGAAGAGCCGCCTCGTCGCGAGCCAATCCCAGCGCGTCGCGCGGATCGAATCGGGTGAGCAGACCGTGGTGGGCGTCAACCGCTTCACCGAGACCGCCCCGTCACCGCTGACGGGTGACGCCACGATCGGGGCCATCATGACGGTAGACCCCGACGTGGAGCGCGAGCTGGTGGCCGACGTCATCGCGTGGCGAGGGCAGCGCGACGATGCGCTGGTGCGCGCGTCGCTCGACGAGCTCGCCCGCGTCGCGCGCAGCGCAGCGCCGGAGGACAACATCATGGTCCCCACCATCGCGCTGGCCAGGGCCGGCGGGACGACCGGCGAGTGGGCCGACGCCCTGCGAGAGGTCTTCGGCACCTACCGCGCGCCCACCGGCGTGCGCGCCGGCGTTGCGAGCCGCGGCGAACTGTTCGCCGACCTCGTCGAGCGCTCGAAGGCGGTCCGGGCCAGCCGCGGGACGCCGCCGAGGCTGCTCGTGGCCAAGCCCGGCCTCGACGGCCACTCGAACGGCGCCGAGCAGATCGCCGTCGCCGCGCGCGACGCCGGCTTCGAGGTCGTCTACCAGGGCATCCGCCAGTCGCCCGAGGAGATCGTGGCCGCAGCGCGTGACGAGGACGTCGACGTCGTGGGCATCTCGATCCTCTCGGGCTCGCACCTGGCCCTCGTGCCGCGCGTGGTCGAGGGGTTGCGCGCCGCGGGCGTCGAGGCGAAGGTCGTCGTCGGGGGCATCGTGCCCGACGAGGACGCCGAACT
>JADGOJ010000020.1 GCA_017883045.1 Acidimicrobiales bacterium | reverse complement strand
GATCCGGGCCAACCGGTCGTCGGGATCGTCCGACTGCAGGCTGGGGCACGAGACGACGTTGCGCACGACGTCGCCACACGCGCCGAAGGACGACATCAGCTCCTCGTCGAGTGCGCGCGCGAGGGGCCGCAGGCCCTCCTTCACCACGCCGTGAAACTGCACCGCCTGACGGGTCGTGAGTCGAATGGATCCGTCGGCGACCTTCGAAGAGACCCGGTCGAGGGCCAGCCATTGGTCGGTGGTGAGCCGTCCGCCGGGGATGACGACACGGATCATAAAGATGTAGTCGAGGGTCTCGCCGCTCAACGACCGCTCGCGCCGCACGTCACGGTTGTCCTGGGCGTAGATGCCGTGGAACTTGAGGATCTGCTCGCTTTCGTTCGAGACGTTGGCCAGACCGTTGACGAGGTCGTCAGCGATCTCGCCGCGAAGGTAGTCGCTCGATCGCTTGATGCCCTCGACCTCGGTTTCCTGCTTGGAATTGGTCTCCACAGCCATTTCTCCCATCGCCGTCTTGCTAATCCCCATAAACCTTACTGAATTAGTCATGAATAGGCAAGAACCTTTGAGAACACATGATTGACCTGGTGGCGCGGCCTCTGGGCCGAAGTCAGCGGTCGATTCTGAGAGCTTCGGGAGGTCGCCAGGTCACCACTTCTCCTGGCAGAGTGAACGGCTGAGCCGGGGTTTCCAGGTCGGCGCGGCTGCACGGTGCGGGCTCCTCGTGCGCGGTCGCGGACGACGTGGCTGGAGAGTAGGCGCGCCCGATGAGCATCTATCGTGACGGTGACAACCGAGGAGATCGAATGCAGAATCGTCAGATAGTGCTCGCCCAACGGCCCGTCGGCATGGTCGACGAGACGACGACATCGCTCGTGGCGACCGAGCGCCCGGTCTGCGGACCGGACGAGGCGCTGATCAAGGTCGGGCTGTTGTCGATCGATCCGACGATCCGCACCTGGATGAACGACGCTCCCGGCTACCTGCCGCCGATCGGCATCGGCGACGTCATCCGCGCTGGCGGTGCCGGTGTCGTCGTCGAGTCGAACACGCCGCGCTACGCGGTGGGCGACGTCGTGATCGGCATGACTGGGTGGCAGGAGTGGGCCGTCGCCACCGACGAGAACAAGTTCTCCGTCGTCCCCAAGGGGCTGGGCCTCGACCTGCCCACGGTGATGAACGTGCTTGGCACGACCGGTCTGACGGCGTACTTCGGGTTGATGGACGTCGGACAGTTCAAGGCCGGCGACGTGGTCGTCGTCTCGGGCGCCGGCGGGGCGACCGGCTCGGTCGTCGGACAGATCGCCAAGGCCAAGGGTGCCAGCAAGGTCGTCGGCATCGCCGGCGGGCCCGAGAAGTGCGCCGAGGTGGTCGAGAAGTACGGCTTCGACGAGTGCCTCGACTACCGCGAGGCGCACCTGGTTCGTCGGATCCACGAAGCCTGCCCGAAGGGCGTGGACGTCTACTTCGACAATGTCGGTGGTGAGATCCTCGACGCCGTGCTCGCCAACATCGCAATGTACGCGAGGATCGTGGTGTGCGGCGCCATCTCGCAGTACAACGCCATGGAGAAGCCCGCGGGCATCGCCAACACGCCGATGCTCATCATGCGTCGCGGGCGCATGCAGGGTTTCATTGTCTTCGACTTCGCGAGTCGGTACGCCGAAGCGCAGATGGCCCTCGCCGCCATGGTCCTCGACGGGACGTTGGCGCACCGGGAGCATCTGGTCCAGGGCCTCGAGCACGCACCCGAGGCGCTGAACCTCCTGTTCACTGGCGGCAACCACGGCAAGACCCTGGTGGTCGTCGACGAGAGCGTGCAACTTGCCTGAAGCGGCTCGCGTGATGCCGACTGAACGAACGATGCTGCACATCACGGTGGTGCTCTTCCTTGCGGCGCTCGTGGCGTCGTTCGGCCAGTTCGGCGCCGTCGCTTCGCTGAACGACGTCGCGCGGCACTTCGGCCGTCACTCATCGGGCCGATCGCTCCAGAGTGTCGTCGGGCTCTCGGGCTCGGTGCTCGGGCTCGGGCTGGCGGCGCTGCGCCTCTCTTCGCTGGGCGCCATGCCCCTGTCGTCGCTCGCCGATCGGTGGGGGAGGACGCGCGTGCTCCAGCGCACCTTGGCCCTGGGCCTGCTCGCCACCGCGGCGGCGGCCCTCAGCCCCTCCTACTGGATCTTCGTGCTCTGCTTCGCCCTCGCGCGACCGCTGCTGTCCGCGGCGTCGGTCCTCGTGCAGGTGGTCACCGTGGAGCTCTCGAGCACGAGCCGACGGATTCACCGTCTGGTCATCATGGCAGCGGGTGCGGGGATCGGGGCCGGGCTGTCGGCGGTGCTGCACGGGGTGATCCGCGGACCGAGCTCGTTTCGGTGGCTCTTCGCCATGGCGCTGGCGCCCGTGCTCCTCGTCGTGCCCCTGCTGCGCTCGATCCCTGAGCCGACGCACGACACCGAGGACGTGCCGCTCGTGCACCTCGGCCACGTTCCCGCCGGTGCGCACGGACGCCTCGCCATCGTGGCGACGATCGCCTTCGCCATCGGCATGATCACCGGTCCGGCCAACGGCTTCGCCTTCGTCTACGGCGAGGGCGTCTTGAAGATCAGCCCCCACTTCGTCGCCTCCGTCGTCGCTCTGAGCGCCTTCACCGGACTCGCGGGGCTGCTGCTCAGCCGACGCCTCTCGCGCAAAGTCGGCCGCCGTTGGACCGTCGCCATCGGCGTGCTGGCGACGGCGCTGACCTCGACGTTCGCCTACAGCGGAGGGCGAACCGACTTCACCATTGGCTACATGGTCGGGGTCGGCGCCGCCGGACTTCTGGCACCGGCCGCCACCGCCATCAGCACCGAGATCTTCGCCCACTCGATCCGCGCCACGGCCGCGGGGTGGGTCGTGGTCGCCGGAGTGCTCGGCGCCACCGCCGGGCTGTTCCTCTTTGGCTGGGTGGGTGACGCCGTGCAGGTGTCGAGGGTGACGTCGCTGCGCTGGCCGGCGATCGTGACCTTCCTGCCGCTACTGCCGACCCTGCTGCTGCTCGTGCGCCTGCCCGAGAGCTCGACGATGGAACTGACCTAGGCGAGCCGCACGTCGGCGATGAGGGCGCGGTGGTCGCTCCCGCCGTCACTGGCGAACCCGCCCAGGGACTCCCAGGGTCCGCGCGCGAAGAGGTGGTCGATCTGCGAATGGGGACGCCGCGCGGGCCAGGTGCGCGCCCGGACCAGCGACCGCCATCCGGGCAGCAGTACCCGAAGCAGGGGCCGCCAGGAGTTGAAGTCGCCGCCGAGCAGTATCGGGATCGACGGATCGAGCGTCGCCACGAAGTCGCGGATCCGTCGGTACTGACGGTACGAACCGTGGCTCAAGTGGGCCCCGTGCACGGCGACGACGTAGAACGAGCGTCCTTCGTCGCGCAGTCGTGCGACGATGAGCGCCCGGCGGACCTTCTCGCGGGGAAGTCGAGGGAGTGACTCGACGTGGATCTCCTCGATCTCCAAACGGGTGAGCAGGGCCAGGCCCCACTGGCCGTGCTCGACGTCCTCGAGCCCTCGCCGACGAAGGCGCTGGGTCTTGGTGAGCGACCGGTGCTCGTCGAAGTAGAGGCCGTGCTCACCGGTGAAGTGCGCGAGCCGCGGCTGCCACGAGCGCCCGCCCGCTCCCGAAGTGACACGCTCGCCGGTGGCGAGGGGAGCGAAGTCGCCGCGCATGCCCAGTCGCGAGCCGAGCTCCTCGAAGAAGTCGTCGCCGGCGTCGCCGCGCCACAGTTCGGGCAGGATCAGCACGTCGGCGTCGAGATCGACGACGTGGTCGAGGACGCGGGTCGGTCGACCCCATCCATCGACGCCGGCGTGAAGGTTAAACGTCGCGACACGCACCTCAAAACCCTACGCCGTGGGGTGACGTGGTGTGGCAGTCTCTTGGGGTGGAATCTGTCAACGTGGCCTTCGGGCACCGACTGTGGTGGGTGGACGCGTTCATCGGCGAGGTCGAGCGTGGCAATCCGGCGGTCGTGGTGCTGCTCGAGCGCGCCCTGCCCGACGAGGACCTCCAACAGATCGCCTTCGAGCTCGGGGTGTCCGAGACGGCCTTCGTGCGCCGGGTCGGCGACCAGTGGTCACTGCGCTGGTTCACCCCGTTGACCGAGGTCGACCTCTGCGGACACGCCACCCTGGCGACCCTGCACGTCCTGCTGACCGAGCTTGGGGTCCCCGGTGGAGAGTTCTACTTCCAGACCCGCTCCGGCGTGCTGTCGGGCCGTCGGTTGAACGACGGTCTACTCGCCGTGGACCTGCCTCGCTCCTCCATCGAGCCCGTCGACCCATCGGTGCTGAACGACACCCTCGGACCGGTGCTCGAGGTCTACCAGGCGGGCACCCAGAGCGTGCTCGCGATCGTCGAGGACTACGACGCGCTCTGTGGCCTCGCCGTCGACCCGATGAGCCTGTTCCTCGTGCCGAGTTCCATCGTGATCGCCGCGTGCCTCGGTGGGCCGGGGGTCGACGTGTCGATCCGGGTCTTCGCGCCGAGCCTCGGCCTTGGCGAAGATCACGTCACCGGCAGTGCCATGTGCGCGGTCTCGCCGTGGTGGGTCGAGAAGGTCGGCTCGCCCACGATGTCGGTGCGCCAGGCGTCCGCGCGCGGCGGCGTGATGCACGCGCGCCTCTTCGAGCTCAACGTCGAGGTCGCGGGACTGGCTCGAACCTTCTTCGGTGGTGACCTTCGCGCATGAGTGACGGTCTGCTCGGACCGGGTCCGCACACGCGGGTCCGTCGTCTGCCAAAGAAGGCGAGCTACGACGCTGGCGTGATCCTCGCCATCTTGGACGAGGCGCCCTTCTGCCACGTGGCGGCCGTCGTGGAGGGAAGGGCCGTCACCCTGCCGACGTTGCACGCCCGAGATGGTCGGACCCTGTACCTGCACGGCAGCCAGTCGAACGCGCTCTTGAAGGCAATCGTCGAGAGCGGCGAGGCCTGCGTCAGCGCGACGCTCTTTGACGGCCTGCGCCTGGCGCGCAGCGGGTTCGAATCGTCAATCGCGTACCGCTCGGTGGTGGTTTTCGGTGCCGCAACGTTGGTGGGCGACGACGCGCAGAAGAGGCGAGTCCTCGACTTGTTTGTCGACGCGGTACTGCCCGGACGCGCCAGCGAAGTGCGGGCGATGAGCGATCAGGAGTGCCGACTCACGATGGTGGTCGCCGTCTCGATAGACGAGGCGTCGGCGAAGGTGTCGGCGGGACCGACCGAGGACCTCGACGACGACCTGGAGCTGCCGATCTGGTCCGGGACGGTGCCGGCGCGTCTGCGATACGAGGCGCCCGTGCCCTCGCGCGACGGGGCGATGGCCTCGGGCGGCGTCCCACTGCCCGAATCGGTCCGCCGGCTGTTGGGGCAGCAGTGACCGAGCTCGACGACCTACGCGACAGGATCGCGCGGATCACGCCGGTCGACGAGCGCGAAGCCACGTCGATCGCGCGGACGCTCGATCGCCTGACGTGGCCCGGCGACCCCTTCGCCGAGGACGAGAACGAACACCACGTCACCGCCTCGGCGTTCGTCGTCTCGTCGCGCGGCGTGATCCTGCACCGCCACCGCCGCCTCGACATCTGGGTGCAACCGGGTGGTCACGTCGACACGGGCGAGACGCCCGAACAGGCGGCGGTGAGAGAGACGCTTGAAGAGACGGGTCTGGCGACCCGCCACCTCGACCCGGTGCTCTTGTTTCACGTTGACGTGCACCCGGGCCCCTGGGGCCACACGCACTACGACCTTCGCTATGTGCTGACGTCGCCACCACTCGATCCAGCGCCACCCGACGGGGAGAGCCCCGACGTGCACTGGTTCGATTTCGCCGCGGCGCAGATCCGTTGCGAGCCGGCCCTGGCGCCGGCGCTGGCGAAGTTGGGCCGACTGGTCGCGTCTTGGGAAGTGAAAGACTTGCCCGGTGAGTGAGACCGACGCCCTTCGCGCCCTGATGGAGGCCGACCGTTGGATCGACCGGGTCGGCTCCCAGCGCAGCCACCTGCCCGAAATGGCGGAATTGTCCACTATCGAAGTCGAGCTGCGCTCGTTGCTGAAGGCTCTCCAGGAGGCGCAAGCGGCCCAGGCGCCGGTGCGCACGGCCTACGAGGACGCCCAGAGCGAGGCGGCGCGCCTGGCCAAGCGCGCCGGCGACCTCGAGAGGACGCTCTCGGCGTCGACGGCCAACGCGCGCGAACTGACCGCTCTGCAGAACGAGCTCGACCACGTGCGCGAGCTGCTCGGGCGAAGCGAGGACCGCGAACTCGAACTGCTGCTCGCGGTCGAGCCGCTCGACGAGGTCGTGAGCTCCATAAAGGCCCAGGCCCAGCCCGCGGTGGCGCGGCGCACCGAACTGCAGGGCGTGATCGCCGAGTTGCAGGCGACCCTCGACGAAGAGCTCGTGTCGCTGCGCCGTGCCCGTCGTGAGCGCGCGGCCGCCCTTTCGCCCGAGCTCTTGGCTCGCTACGACGCGGCCCTCGTGCGCGTCGGCACGTCGGGTGCCGCGCAGGTCGACGCGGGGCGATGCGACGGATGCCGGATCGCCCTGTCGCCGCTCGACGTCGACCGTTGGAAGAGCCAGATGGCCGGTACCTTCATGCCGTGTCCCGAGTGCGGGCGCCTGCTGCTGCCGTGATCGTCCTGATCCGCCACGGCCAGACCACCACCAACGCCCAGCGGTTGCTCGTGGGTCGCAGCGACCCTGCGCTCACCGAGCTCGGCGAGCGCCAGGCCCGGGCGCTGCGGCCCCTGCTCGAGAATGTGAGCGTGGTGTGGAGCTCGCCGTTGCGGCGCGCGCGCACCACCGCGGCGCTCGCGCTGCCGCACCTCGACGCCGTCGTGAAGGAGTCGTTCATCGAGGTGGACTACGGCACCCTCGACGGCCAGCCCCTGAGCGCGGTCAGCGCCGAGGAGTGGCGCCAGTTCGAGCACGACCACACGCTGGCCTTCGGCGGAGGGGAGTCACTGTCCGCGCTCGACCAACGAGTGCACGCTGAGCTCGACGCGCTGCTCGCCGATTCCACCAGCCTGCTGCACAGTCACGGTGAGCACCTCGCGATAGTGAGCCACGTGTCGCCGATCAAGTCGGCCATGGTGTGGACCCTCGGCGTGCCCGGCTCGGCGGCGTGGCGCATGCGCCTCGACAACGGTTCGGTAACCACCATCACGACGAGGCTCTCGACGCCCGCACTGCTGCACTACAACGTCGTGCCACTCCTGGACTGATCAGCGCAGCGCGACGCTGATGGCGGCGAAGTGCAGTCCCGCTCCCACCAGTGTGAACGCGTGGAAGAGTTCGTGATAGCCGAACACCCTCGGTGAGAGTCGGGGCCGCTTCGTGCCGTAGGCGGCCGCGCCGATCGAGTAGGCCAGTCCCCCCGCGATGATCAGCGAGAAGCAGAGCGGCCCGCCGCCGCGGTAGATCTGGGGCATGACGGTGACGGCCGCCCAGCTCACGACCAGGTACGGCAAGGTGTTCGCCCATTTCGGGGCGTCGATCGCCAGCTGGCGCACGGCGATGCCGACCGCGGCGCCCGATCCGATAATGACCATCAGCACCACTCGGATGGTGCCGTGCATGGTCAGGCCCGCGATCGCCAGGTACGTGCCGGTGATGGCGAGGAAGATCGTCGAATGGTCGGCGCGCTGCCAGGCTCGCCGCCGGCTCGGCGACCACTGCAGCCGATGATAGAGGGCGCTGGTGATCATCATCGCGCCGACGCCCACGACGTAACAGAGGACCCAGCCGACCTGGGGCCAGGTGCGCGCGCGGACGAAGAGGATCGGTGAGCAGGCGACGAGCACCAAGACGCCGACGACGTGGAGCCAGCCTCGCATCAGTGGTTTGACGTGAACCGCGCCGCCATCTGGAGAGGACTTCGACACACTCACGAATCAACCCTACGTCGCGACGCCGAGATCGGTTCCAGTGACAACGGAGCCCGTCTGCTCTGTCGAAACCGAGCAGACGGGCCGCGATGTTTGGCCCCCCCAGCCAATGCTTCAAAAATATAGTCCTGATCAACCGCTACTCTGTCACCAGATGCCTGCAATCAATGGGTTGTGAGCAATTTCACATAAGGGAGTGGTCATGGAACGTCGCAAGTTGGGTCAGGACCTCGAGGTCTCCGCGCAGGGCCTCGGCTGCATGGGTATGAGCGAGTTCTACGGCGTGGGTGACGACGGCGAGTCGATTGCCACGATCCACGAGGCGCTCGACAGCGGCGTCAACTTCCTCGACACCGCCGACATGTACGGCCCATTCAAGAACGAGGAACTCGTGGGACGGGCCATCAAGGGCCGACGCGACGAGGTCGTCCTGGCCACCAAGTTCGGCAATCAGCGTGGTGAGGACGGCTCGTTCAAGGGCATCAACGGCAAACCCGAGTACGTGGCGCAAGCCTGTGACGCTTCGTTGCGCCGACTCGGCGTCGACGTCATCGACCTCTACTACCAGCACCGCGTCGACCGGACTGTGCCCATCGAGGAGACGTGGGGGGCGATGAAGTTGCTGGTGGATGCGGGCAAGGTCCGCCACCTCGGCATCTCGGAGGCCTCCTCGGCGACCCTCGAGCGCGCCCATGCCGTCCATCCGGTTACGGCCCTGCAGAGCGAGTACTCGTTGTGGACCCGCGACCCCGAGGACGGGGTGCTCGACACGTGCCGCCGACTCGGCGTCGGGTTCGTGGCGTACAGCCCGCTGGGCCGGGGCTTCCTGACCAGCGAGTCGAGCAACCGCGACGGATCGGCCGAGAAGGACTATCGGAAGAACCACCCGCGGTTCTCGGGCGAGGCCCTCGAGAAGAACCTCGCCCTGGTCGCCAAGCTCGAGGCGATCGCCGCGCAGAAGGGCGTGACGGTCGCGCAGATGGCGTTGGCGTGGGTCTTGTCACGCGGCGAGGACGTAGTGCCGATCCCGGGCACGAAGCGGCGCAAGTGGTTGCGCGAGAACATCGCGGCGAGTTCGATCACGTTGAGCGACGACGACTGCGCCGCTCTTGAAGCGGCCGTCCCGCGCGACGCGGTGGCGGGCGAGCGCTACCAAGCCTCCGGCATGACGACCATCAACGGCTGAGTTCGCGAAGGGTCGAGCCGCGCAGCTCGACGACCTCGTCGCACCATTCGATGACTTGAGGATCGTGGGTCGCCACCACGATCGTGGCGCCCGTCGCTTCGATGATGGCGAGGACCTTTTCGGTCTCGTCACGGCCGAGACCACTCGTGGGCTCGTCGAGCAGGTAGATCGTCGGACTCGTCACAAGAGCTCGTGCGATGGCGACGCGTTCGCGCTCACCGCGCGAGAGTTCGTCGAAGCGTGTTGATCGATCGCTCACCATCCCGAGTTCGGCGAGGTCGCTGATCGCTTCACGCGAGCTGGCCCGGCCGAGGCCGATGACGTCGATGGCGAACCCGCGGGTCAGGCCAGGTTCGCTCGGGACGTACGTGAGATGACGGCGCAGCTCGGACTCGTCGAGGTCGTTCAGCGGAACGCCGCCCATCGTGATCGTGCCATCGTGGATCATGTCGAGCGCACCCAGCGCGCGCAGCAGGGTCGACTTGCCTGCGCCCGAGACCCCGGTCAGAGCGACGCGACGACCGGGTCGAACCGTGAGCGAGGCGTTGGCGACGAGGGGGGCGCCATCCTCGACGATGGTGACGTTCTCGAGGCGAATCGTCGAGTCACCGGGCCAGGGGTGGTGTCCGCGCCGGGGGGCGACGTCGAGCTCCTCGAGCCGTTCGGCACTCGCGCTAACGCCGATGGCCGTGTCCAGGGCGCCGCGTACCGTTCCGAGCAGTTCGAAGGTGGCGAGGGCGAGCAGTCCCGACACCACGATCCAGATGGGCGACGAGTTCGGGTGCAGGACGAGTGCGCCGAGCGCGAATCCCGACACGACGAGAATGACTGCGTCCGAGGCCCGTTGCTGGCGACGAAGCGACCGCTCGCCGTTGCGCAGCCGTTCGATGGCGCTCGACGATCGTTCGATGGCGAAGTCGCCTCGACCGAGTAGCACCAGGTCGGGGGTGACGGCGCTCAGTTCGACCAGCTGTCCCTGGTAGCCGCCACGGGCTTGGCGCAGCGCTCGGTCGCGACGAAGGAGCGGCCCGAAATTGGCGATGAGCGCCGCGACGCCGAGCACTTGGAGAGCGAAGAGCACCGAGGCGAAGGTCCACCACGAACCACGTGGTGGCAGCAATCCGATGAACAGGTCGCCGATGATCATTGCCGACACCGTGGTGATCAGGGGGATCACGCAACGCAGCCACAGGTCCTGGAGCTCGTCGGTATCGCGCAAGGCGCGCTCCAGCAGGTCGCCTGCGGCGTAGGTGCGCCACTGGGAGAACTCGAGACGTCCGATCGTCGCGAGGAGCCAGCGGCGCCAGCGAGTGACGGCGGCGTAGCCGAGTCGATGGGCGCTCGAGCGCTCCGCGAAGCGAAGGGGCGAGCGCAGGAAGGCGAAGAGCTCGATCGCGATCAGCGCTCCGAGTATCGCGTGCAGCCCCGGTCGAGTGGCGCTCTCGACGAGCAGTGCGACCGCTCCCACCACCAGGGCGACATTGACGATCGACGCGACGATGCCGGCCACCAGCGCGCGTGCGAACTCGTCGCGCGGTGGCCGTGCACGTCGCAACCATCGAAAGAGTCGGGCGACGTCGGTCGTCACGGGCCAACCTCGATCCGCAGGTCGAAGCTTGTCAGCAGCGGCGCGTCGACCGTCGCTTCGACGATGGTGAGATCGGGGGTCTCGTCGAGCGCGTGTCCGACCTGGCGACGCGCTGACGCGTCGAGCACTCCGCCGATGTCATCGAGCAGCACGACGACGGCCCCGGCGAGCAGGGTGCGCGCGAGCACGAGTCGCACCCTCTCACCCGTGCTGATCCCTCGTCCGTCGGCGAGTAGGAGGGTGTCGAGGTCATCGAACCGGGGGCCAGTCAAGCCGAGTGACGAGAGGCACCGGGCCACGATGGCGTCGGCGATCGGGACACCCAGCGTGAGATTGTCGCGCAGCGAACCCGACATCAGGGGGCTGTCCACGCTGACGTAGCCGACCGGTTGCGCGGTGCGCGCGACGGAGCCGCGGTGCGGATCGCGCCAGGAAATCAGGGTTTGGAGCAGCGTTGTCTTGCCGCTGCCCGAGGGGCCGGTCACGAGGACCCTCTGGCCCGGGGAGACGCGCAGCGTCACGGGGAGATCGCTGGCCGCAGTCACGAGGTCGGTCGCCACGAGGAGATCACTCGGTTCGTGGTCGGTCGTCGCGGGTTCCACGTCGCGCAGCGTGGCGATGGATCGCACGGAGTTCTCTCGACGGTGGAACTCGCTGCCGTAGCGGCGCACGTGGATGAAGATCTCGCTCGTGACCAGTACCGCGATGAGGGCGTGCCCGAGCGAGATCCGCCCGCCCAGCAGGTCGAGGCCGACGACCATGGCCACGAGTCCGATGCTGACCCCGCTCAGGAATTCGGTGACGAGGGACGATTCGAGGGCGATACGGATCGCCCGCAGGGCGACGGCGTGCTCGGAGTCCGAGATCGCCGCGATCTCGTCAGCCCCGTACGCGACGGCTCCGAGTGCTCGGAGCTCTGGCGTGTGGTGCAAGATCTCGAGTTGGCGAGACTCCAAGAGTGCCCGACGTTGCTCGTACTCGGCGCCCACCACCGCGCTGCGCCGTCCCGCGCGTTGGTACAGGGGCACGGCGACCAGCAGCAGCCCGACGGTGATGATGAGGCTGAGCCAACCGGCCGCCCAGAAGACGATCGCGAGGCCGGCCATCGAGACCGAGGCGCTCGTCGACAGCGCATCGAGCCTCGGTTCGTCCGACGCCTGCTCGATGGCCAGGGCCAGCTCGCCGCGACCCCGCTCGTGCTCGCCACGGGGTCGAGTGAGGTGCTCGGGCAGCGTCCGTCGCCAGAAGTCTTTCAAGACGTCGCCGGCGTGGTCGCCCCAGAGCCCGAGCGCCGTGGCGCTCAGCCAACGGATGCCCAGCACCGCGAGGAGCAGTCCCTCACCGCTCGAGTAGTGCCGATGCGCCAGACGTTCGATCGCGATGCCCAACAGCGACGCGCTGGCGAGCGACACGAGGGCGTTGAGGCCGCCCAGGAGGCGCGCTCCCTTCCGAAAGGTGACGCTCGTTGAAGTCATCGACGTAACGGGGGTCACCACGCAATGCTAACGAGCGAGGCGAGTGCTACTGGCGGTCGTCGCGGTGGGGCAGCGACCGAGCCGGTCCGTTCAGCCAGTCGCGCAGCGCCTTGGTGGCGCGACAGTCGTCTTCGTTGTACTCGAGTATCCGTAGGCGCGACCTGAGCGCCTCGGCCGACTCGTCTCCGCTCGCCACTTCGTACCACTCCATCGACGCCTCGCCGCTCGGGTTGCGGTCGCGCCACGCGAAGCCGGCGGCGCCGGCGAGCTGTTTCAGGCCGAGTGGACCCTCGGTCTGGATCTGGCGCTTGGCGAGATCGTGCAGGTCGATCCATTCGACCGGTGAGTGGTCGCGGAACTCCTCGAGATCACTCATCGTCGGACCGGTGAGAACGGGCGAGGCCACCGCGCGATTCATCGCACCGTCCTCGGCCTGGGCCCAGAAGCAGTAGGCCGCGAAGGTGCGACCCGCGCCGTGGCAGAGTTCGCGCACGTCGCTCAGCCAGGACCAGAAGTCGGCGAAGATCTTGGTCTCGGCCCCGAGCGTGAGTTCGCCCCACTCGACGAATGCGTGGTGACCCGCGGTGAGGCCCTCGACCGGTCGGTTGACGGTGACGCTCGCACCCCACAGGTACGTGGCGTCGCCATAGCTCTCCATGTCGACGTCGACCTCGACGTCGCCCGTCGGACAACCCATCTGGTCCGGCTCGAGAATCCGAAGTGAGGTGCCGCGCACGTGCGCGCGCGCTCGGTAGATCAGTTCGTCGAGCTTGTCGATGGACTTGCCGAGGCGGTCCTCGCGTCCGGGCCGGTCGTCGGGAGCGGGGACGCGACCACGGGCCCGCAGGGCCCGCTGCGGATCGAGGCCCGCCATCTGGGTGCGGGTGTTCACGCCGTGGGCCCGCAGGGCGAGTTGCTGCTCGACACTCGTGAAGCGGATCAGCGAGACGTCGTCGATGGCTTCGAGCTCCCCTTCGCAGTGCCCGGCGAACTCGCAGGTGAGGCACTCGCGGTGCCAGTAGGGAGACGTGGGGAACTCGCCACCGACGGCGAACCATTCGTCGAGCGCTTGGAGGACCTCGAAGCGCTCGTGGTAGAGCGCGTCGTAGGCGTCGAGGTTGAACCGGGGGTACGTCGGGGCGTCGAGCTCGAGCCACCACATCCTCGCGTGGCGATCCACGACGGCTCCCCGGGCGCCCGGGTCGGCGGCACCGAGCGCCTGGAGTATCCGTATCGCCCCGGCGAGCAACAGCCCATCGCGCCGGACCGTGGGCGTCGATCGAAGTCCCAGCCCCTCGCGGACCTCTGCGTCGCGGGGCAAGAGTCGTTCAAGGGATCCCTCCAAGAGACGTCGCCTCGTCGCGGTCTCGGTGACCTCGTGGTTCTTCACCACGAGCGGCGAGTAAGAGAATCGATCGTCGGTACGTCCGACGCGGATGAAGGCCTGGACCGACGCGGTGCGTCGCGCCGCGTCAACGTCGGCGACGCGCGGCTGCAAGATGAGCTCGACTCCCTCGGCCATGAGATCCGCAGTGTGTTGCTGGCCCGACGAGGTCACGGCGCCGGGATGGAGCGTTCGCAGCGTCGCCAGGACCGCGCGGCGGTGCGCGTCCGCTTCGCGACGACGCCGTTCCATCTCGGGGGTCATGGGCGTGCGGTGTCCGGCCGAGGGCTCGGCGCGCACGAGGGCGACGCGGTGCACGCAGGCATCGATCTCGGCACCGCGAAGTGGGGAACTCACGAAGGCAAAGCCTACGAGGCCGCGGGCTTCTCGTTGCGCCAGCTGCGCCAGAGCGAGGCGTACTCGCCGTTGAGCGTGACGAGCTCGTCGTGGGTACCGAGCTCGGCGACCGCGCCATCGATGACCACACAGACCCGGTCGGCATCGTGGGCGGTGTGCAGTCGGTGGGCGATGGCGATGACGGTGCGACCCTCGAGCACGGCACTGAGCGAACGCTCGAGATGGCGAGCGGCCCGAGGGTCCAACAGGGCGGTCGCCTCGTCGAGCACGAGGGTGTGGGGGTCGCTCAGCACGAGTCGAGCGAGGGCCAGTTGCTGCGCCTGGGCCGGCGTCACCTGATAGCCCGTCGTGCCCAGCTCGGTCGCGAGTCCTCGGGGCAGGCCCCGAACCCATTCGAGCGCATCGACCGCGTCGAGGCACCGCTCGATCTCGTCGTCGGACGCCTCGGGCTTGGCGAGGGCGAGGTTCTCGCGAACGCTCCCGATGAAGATGTGGTGCTCTTGGGTGACCAGGGCCACGTGACGGCGCAGCATGGGCAGCGGCATCGAGGCGAGCGCCACGTCGCCCACCGTGACCGATCCACTGCGGGGCGCGTCGATTCCCGCGAGCAGTCGCCCGATTGTGGATTTGCCGGCCCCCGAAGGGCCGACGATGGCAAGGCGTTCGCCGGGCTGGATCGAGAGGGACACGCCGTTGAGTACGTCGTGACCCGTTCGGTAGGCGTAGTGCACGTCGTGCATGGTGATGGCTTCACTGTGCGGCTCGACGCCCTCGGTGGGCCGGTCGTCGCGAACGACCGAGACGCCGACGAGTCGCGCGAGTGAGGTCTGACCGATCTGGAGCTCGTCGAGCCACGAGACGATCCGGTCGATCGGATCGTTGATCTGCACGACGTAGAGGGTGACGGTGGTAGCCGCCCCGATCGTGATGCTGTGGTGCAGGGCCAACCAGCCGCTCCAGGCCAGCGTCGTCGCCACGGCCAGCGCGAAGGCGCTCTCGACCGTGGGGAACCACACGAGCCGCATGAGCATCGTGTACATCTCCGAGTAGAAGGATTCGCGGACGTTGCCTTCGATGCGCTCGGCCTGGCGATTCCCGAGCCGGTGAGCGTCGATGGTGCGCGCTCCCTCGGCGGTCTCGGAGACCGATCCCGACATCGAGGCGTAGCTCGCGCGTTCGCGTTGGTAGCCCGGGGTGGCGTAGCGCAGGTAGTAGCGCGTCGAGAAGTAGAGGATGGGCAGCGACACGATGCTGGCCACGCTCGCCAACGGGCTCACGAGGACCATGGCGACGAGCGTGAGCAGGGCCTGCACGATGGCGACGAGCCACTCGGGCATGGCGAAGCGAACCGTGCGCGACAACGCCTCGATGTCGTTGGTCGTGCGACTCAAGAGGTCGCCGGTGCCCGCGCGCTCGACGACGACCAGCGGTAGGGCCAAGACGCTCGCGAGGAATTCCTCGCGCAGCTGGGCGAACACCGCTTCGCCGAGGATGTAGCTGCGACGACGCGCCAGGAACGAGAGACCGGCGTAGGCGAGCGACGAGACGAAGAGCCCGCCGACGTAGAGCGAGATCCTCGACGAGGTCAGTTGGTGGTCGGCGGCGACGTTTGTGATTCGCCCGATGATCCACGCCGGCACGAGCGCCATGACCGCGGAGAGCGCGTAGAGGAGGAGCATGCGCACGAGCGCGGTCCGGTGCTGGCTGATCAGGACCTTGGCGTAGGCGCGAACGACCTTGGTGTCGGCGATGGGGAGTTGGCTCATGGGTCCTCGCGCAAGACGATCTGGCGGTAGGCGGGGGAGTCGCGGGCCAGTTCTCGGTGCGTGCCCTGGTCGATGACGCAGCCGTCAACGACCACGTAGATGAGGTCCATCTGCTGGAGCATCACCGGGCTCGTCGATGTGACGAGCGTCGTGTGCGGGCCGCGGATCTCGCGCAAGCGCGCAGCGATCCGGCCCTCGGTGTGCGTGTCGACCGCGGAGGTCGGCTCGACCAGGATCAGCAGCTCGGCGTCGGTGAGGACCGCTCGAGCGAGGCTGAGCCGTTGACGCTGGCCTCCCGAGAAGCTGCGCCCACGCTCCTCGACGTAGGTGCCCAGGCCGTCCTCGAGCGCGTCGAGGATGTCGAGCGAGCTCGTTGCCTCGAGTGCGGCCATGATGCGGTCGTCGGCCGTGCTGCCGTGGGGCACCAGTTCGTAGCGCAATTCGCCCGAGAAGAGCCGCGGCTCGACCTCGCTGACGACGATGTTCGAGCGGGTGTCGCGCAGGGAGAACTCCGAGAGCGCCACGCCGTTGATCGTCACGCCCTCGATGTCGGGAACGAACCGTCCCAACCGGTCGGCGAAGACCGTCGCCTCGGCCGGCGTCTCGGTGACGAGGGCGACCAGTTGGCCCCGCGTCAGCGTGACGCCGCTCAGCGCGTCCTCGACCCGCTCGATGGTCTCGGGCCATGGGCGCGGATTGGCGGGTTCGCTGACCAGCGGCTCGATGTTCAGAATCCGCAGCACCCGTCCGGCGCCGACGTAGGCGCGAGTGGTCGCGATGACGTACTCGATCGCCGTGCGCAGCGGCGTGGTCAAGAAGGTGGCGTAGCCGAAGAACGCCACCAACTGCCCGACCTGGAGCGACCCGTTCATCACGTCGCGTGCGCCGAGGTACGTGACGACCGCGGTCAGCACCGCGGGCAGGAGGACCTGTCCCGATTCGAGGCCGGCCTGGGGAGTGGCGATGCGATTGCCGGCGAGGCGGACGGTGTTGCTCTGGCGCTTGTAGTTGTCGAGGAATACGTCCTCGCCCCCGACGCCGCGCAGGATGCGAAGCCCCGCGACGGTGTCCGAGCCCAATGCCGCCAGGCGACCCGCCGCTTCACGTTGGGCCGCCTGGGTCGCGTGCAGCGGCCTCATCAGTGGCGTCGTGAGCGAAGCGAGCGCCGGGACGCCGATCAGCACGATCAGGCCGAGCTCGACCGACGTCGAGAGCAGGATGAACGAGACGACGACCCAGGCGACGATGGCGCCCATGAATCGGGCGAAGACGTCGTAGGCCCCGCCAATGCGCATCGCGTCGGCGGCCACGGTGTTGACGATGTCGCCGGCCGGAATCTCGTCGGTCAGCGCGGTGCCGGTGCGCGACACGTGGTGTCCGATCACCTGCACCGTGCGGTAGGCCGCGTTCATCCAGTTCGTGACGGCGAGTTGGTGTCGCATGGCGCCGCAGAACGCCTGGAAGAGGCCGAGGCCGATGACGACACCTACCCACACGAAGAGAGTGGCCTCGCTGTGCTTGGCTATCCCGTGGTCGATGGCCGCGCCGACGGCGGCCCAGAGGAGGGCCTGGCTGACCATCCAACCAATGCCGAAGACCGCGTTGAGCGCGAGCAGCCCCTTCTGATGACGGGCGATCCAGATCAGGTAGCGAAGTGGCGAGCGGGTGTCGGGTTCGCCCGGGTGCGCGACCGGCAGTTCGCGGTAGGGCAGGTGCAACACGGCTCACTCTTTCAAACGTCGGTGGATGGATGGTGAGTCGACCTATAAGCGGGGTTCTGTCCACCTTCCCTGGGGAAGGGTGGGCGGCCATCCATCTCAGCGATCTACCTGGGGAGTGCCTCGTTGCCGAGGCATGCGGGCCACGTGCTCCCACGTTTGATCTTGCTCCGGGTGGGGTTTACCTAGCCGTCGTGATCGCTCACGGCGCTGGTGCGCTCTTACCGCACCGTTTCACCCTTACCTGTACTCGGTCACCCGAGCCATCGGCGGTCTGTTCTCTGTGGCACTGTCCTGCACGTCACCATGACTCACGTTTCGCGAGCACCCTGCCCTGTGGAGCCCCGACTTTCCTCACCGCCTGTTGCCACGCGGTGCGGCCACCCAGCCGACTCACCATCCACATCAATTCTGGCACACCTTCGTTGGGCGAACAAGAGCCGTAATCATCTCGTAATACGGCGGTAGCCTCGCCACGTGGAGACTGAACCAGCGCCGTCGAGCGAGCCAGTGCATGAGGTTGGCGAGTTCTATCAACTCCTGACCGCGCGGCTCGAATCGGCCTTCGGCCGACGCCATCCCCACTGGGTCCGAGGCGAGATCGCCAAGGTCTACGAGAAGGGCCATATCTACATCGACCTGGTCGACGCGGGCTCGGCGGCCTCGGACACGAAGCGCCCGGTGCTGAACGCCCACTGCTGGGGCACGCCGTGGGCGCCCATGAAGAAGAGGCTGGCCGCCGACGGCATCACCCTGAAGCCCGGCATGATCGTCTGCTTCCACGGCTACGTCGACGTCTACGCGCCCCAGGGCAAGATCGGCTTCACGATCACCGAGATCGACGTGCAGGGGCTGTTGGGCGACGTCGCACGCCGGCGCCAGGAACTCATCGCGCGTCTTCAGGCCGAGGGCCTGCTCGACACGAACAAGCGGACTGCGGTGTCACCCGTGCCGCTGCGCGTGGGGTTGGTCGCGAGTCCCGGGACCGAGGGCTACAGCGACTTCACGGGTCAGTTGCTGCACTCGGGTTACGGCTTCGAGATCGTGCTCGTGAAGACCGCGGTGCAGGGCGAGGCGGCGCCGCTCCAGATCGTCAACGCCATCGAGACCCTCGACGAGCACGGCGTGGACATCATCTGCCTGGTCCGAGGTGGCGGGTCCAAGGGCGACCTGGCCTGTTTCGACGACGAGCGGGTGGCTCGGGCGATCGCGGGCGCGCGCACGCCGGTCTTCACCGGCATCGGCCACACCGGCGATGAGTCCGTGGCCGACCTCGTCGCCCACACCCGGGCGATCACGCCGACGAAGCTGGGCGAGGAGATCGCCGCCATCGTCGACGACTGGTATCAGCGCAACGTCCGGGCCCCCGCCCAGAGGGTCCTGAACGCCACCGAGGAGGTCCTGGACGAGGCGACGGAGTACCTGGCCGAGCGACGTCGGACCATGATCTTCGCCGTGCGCGATCGGTTGAGGGCCGAGCAGCGCCACCTCGCCAGCACTCGAGGGCAGTTGTTGATGCACAGTCGCCACCTGCTCAACGCGGCCGCGCTCAAGTTGGCGAGCAGCCGTCAGTTGCTCAGCGCGTACGATCCGAAGCGGCGCCTCGCCCAGGGATGGTCCATCGTCACCGGCGCCGACGGGGTGGTCGTCAAGTCCCTTGACGACGTTCGCCTCGGCGACGTCGTCAAGGTCATGGTCAGTGACGGCTCTTTCGGGTCGACGGTCAACGAGAAGAATGGAGCAACATGAGCGCAATAGGTGACTGGAAGGAAGCGGCCGGCGAGCTCGATGCCATCGTGGCCTCGTTCGACGAGGGCGAGGTCTCGGTCGACGACCTCTTCGTCAAGCTGGAGCGGGCCACGGCGATCATCGAGTCGCTCGAGGCGCGCCTCGACGCCACCAGGGCCAAGGTCGACGAACTGGCGCCCCGCCTGGCAAAGGTCGCCGAGCCCGAATGAGCGACCGGCTGTACTTCCGCCAGCTCCTGGCCGGACTGGACTTCGCCGTCGGCGATCTGGTGGCCGAGCAGATGGTCAATCTGGTCTACGCCGTGGGCGACCGCGAGACCGGCGAGGTCCTGCTCGTGGACCCCGCGTACCGTCCGCACGAACTCGTCGAGCTCGTCGAGGCTGATGGGATGAGGGTCACCGGCGTGCTGGCGACCCACTACCACGCCGATCACGTTGGTGGGAGCCTGGCGGGTCAGCACGAGATCGCGGGCATCGTCGAGCTCCTGGAGAAGACCGACGTGCCGGTCCACGTGCAGGGCGACGAAGCCGAGTGGGTGACCAAGCGCACCGGCGTCGGCGCCGACGCCCTCGTCGAACACGAGTCCGGCGACCTCGTCAGGGTGGGAGAGATCGACGTCACGCTCATCCACACCCCCGGTCACACCCCGGGCAGCCAGTGCCTGCTCGTCCAGGGCCGTCTGATCAGTGGCGACACGTTGTTCCTTGACGGCTGTGGCCGCACGGACCTGCCGGGTTCGGACCCTGAGGAGATGTACCGCACGCTCACCCAGCGACTCTCGGGCGTCAGCGACGACACGGTGCTCTTCCCGGGCCACCTCTACTCCGCTGATCCGAGTGCGCCGATGGGCGACGTCCGGCGCCACAACCGGGCCCTGGTCCCTGCGAGCGCCGAGCAGTGGCTCGCGATGTTCGCCCGATGAGCCCGCTCACCTCATCGGACCACGTGGTGGTGGTTGGCGCCGGCTTCGCCGGCTGGCGCTTCGCCGAGGCGCTGCGCCGCGAGGGTTATGACGGCGCCCTCTCGCTGATCGGTGACGAGCCCTACGCCCCCTACGACCGCCCACCGCTCTCCAAGCAGGTGCTGGCCGGCAAGTGGGACGTGGAGCGCGCCACGCTCGCCACGCCCGAGCACCTCGCCAAGACCGAGGTCGTGCTGCGCCTGGGCGTCGCGGCCGTCGGACTCGACGTGGCGACGACGACCGTGCACCTGGCCGACGGGACCGAGGTCGCGGGCACCTACGTGGTGATCGCGACCGGCGCGAGGGCCCGACGACTGCCCTTCAGCGCCGACGCCGGCATCCATACGCTGCGCGACCATGACGACGTGGTCGGCCTGCTTCGTGACGTGGGCCGTCTCGACGCCCACGACGTGGTCGCGGTGGTCGGCGGCGGCTTCATCGGGGCCGAGGTCGCGACCCAGCTCCACGCCCGCGGGCTTCGTCCGATCGTGCTCGAGGCGGGCGAGCGGCCGCTCGTCCACGTGCTGGGGTCCGAGCCCTCGTCGTGGCTCGGCAACCTCGCCAGCGACGCCGGCATCGAACTTCGCAACGGGGTGCAGATCAGTGACGTCGTGCGCGACGCCGACGGGTTCGCGGTCCAGTTCGCAGACGGCACTGAGCTGCGCGCGGCCTTGGTCGTCGAGGGCGCGGGGGCCGTGGTCAATGTCGAGTGGCTCGCGACCTCTGGGCTCTCGATCGACAACGGCGTCGTCGTCGACGAGCGCCTGCTCGCGACTGACCGCGTCGCGGTCATTGGCGACGTGGCCCGTTTCAACTGGAAGAGCGTCACGGGCGAGGAGCTCGTGCGCATCGAGCACTGGGAGGTGGCTAACGTCCACGCCAACGGGTTGGCGCACTTCTGGATGACCGGCCAGCCATCCACGTCGCTCCTGGTTCCGTACTTCTGGTCCGACCAGTACGGCAAGAAGATCCAGATGCTCGGGCACGCCCGTCCGACCGACGAAGTCGTTCGGGTGAGCGGCGGTCCTGAGGGGGGCAAATGGGTCGCGGTCTACTCGCGAGACGGTGTCGTGACGGGGCTCTTGGCGCTCAGCCATCCGCGGGCCCTGATGCTCTCCAAGCACCTCCTCGACGCACCGACCACGCTGGCACAGGCGCTGGGCGAAGCGCCGTGGGCCGGTTAGAACTCGACCGTACTCAGCTCCGGGATGGTCTTGGCCGCGCGCCCGAGCGTCGTCGACCATGCGGCGCGAAGGGTGGCGCGCTCGTCCTCGGGGATCGTCGGCGTGAAGACCTCGGCCGGCGACCAGAGGCCCTCGACGTCGTCGAAGGTCAGGTAACCGGCGCTCACGAGGGCCATCAGGCCGGCGCCGCGGGTCGTGGCCTCGCGTTCGGGTGACACCGCGACGCGCAACCCGGTGAAGTCGGCCAGGCGCTGGACCAAGAAGCGGTTCGCGCTCATGCCGCCGTCGACTCGGATCTCCTGGAGCCGGGTGCCGGTCTCGCTCGCCGCCGCGTCGACGAGGTCCGCACCGCGCTGGGCGATGCCTTCAAGCACCGCGCGCACCAGATGGGCCTTGGTCGAGCCTCGGGTGACGCCGAAGAAGCCACCGCGCGCACCGAAGTCCCACTGGGGCGTGCCGAGCCCCGAGAGCGCCGGCACGAACGAGACACCGCCACTCGAGCGCACCGACGAGGCCAACGCCTCGGTCTCGTCGGCCTCGGCGATGAGCCCAAGATCGTCACGCAGCCACTCGATGCAGGCGCCCGCGGAGAGCACGATGCCCTCGATGCCCCACGTGACGACGTTGTCGCGGCTGTAGGCGACGATGGGGAAGCAGCCCGATGCGAAGCGCGCGAGCGTCGTCGGGCCCGAGGTGCCGCGCACCATGTCCAGCATGGCGCCCGTGCCGAAGGTGATCTTGGCGCCTCGGGTCACGCACGACTGGCCGAACAGCGACGCCGGTTGGTCGCCGACCAGTGACGTGATCATCGGCGAGCCGGGCAGTGCGCTGGCCGGTCCGACGTTGCACATCGTGTCGACGATGCTCGGCATCATCGACACGTCGAGGTCGAGTCTGGTTATGACCCGTTCGTCCCATTCGTCGACGCCGAGCGTGACGAGTCCATTGACCGCGGCGTTGGAGCGGTCGGTGACGTGGGCGACCCCCTCGGTCAAGTGCCACGCGATCCAGGTCTCGATGGTGGCGAAGCGCAAGTCCTTCGCCTCGCGTCCCGACTGAGCCACCAGCCACCTCGCCTTGGTGGCCGACTGGTTGGGGGCGAGGCGCAGCCCCTCGCCCTGGAGCACCAGGCAGTCGATGACCGTGCGCAGGTCCTGCCATCCGATCGCCGGGCCCACGGGCTGTCCGGTCGTCGGGTCGAAGACGATGGTGGTCGCACGCTGGTTGGTGATGCCGACCACGTCGCACGGGCCATGGCTCGCGAGCGTGCGCCTCGCCAGGACGAGGGCCAGATCCACGATCTCGAGCGCGTCGAGTTCGACCTCGCCGGGGTTTGGCGTGCGCACGCTGAGGCGCTGCTGATGGGAATGCGAGACGACGCCGCTGGCGTCGACGATGGAGGTGCGCACCGACGAGGTGCCCACGTCGATCGCGAGGGCGCTCACCACGGCTCGCCCCCGAGCCCGAGCGCGCCGGGGTTCATGATGCCGAGCGGATCGAACTGGCGCTTCAGCGCCGCCAGCACCGGGTACGCGCTGCCCAGCGCCCTGGCGACGAATCGCGCACGGTTGCGCCCGACGCCGTGATGGTGGCTGAGCGCGCCACCGCAGTCGAGCACGGCGTCGGTCGCCGAGTCCCAGGCCGCGCGGTAGAACTCCGTGGCTCCCGACGCCGGCCGGCCCGCGAACGTGAAGTAGAGGCACGCCCCGTCGAGGTAGGCGTGTGACTGGTGCACCGAGGCGACCATCATGTCGGGCAGCGCCAACAGCGCCGAGGTGACGCGTTGGTGCATCGGTGCGAGGGTGGCCCAGGGTCCGGCGACCTCGATGGTGTCCACGACGATGCCGCGCTCCCACAAGGGCGCGAGGGCGCCCACGTCGTTGCGGTGGGCCAGCCAGCGCTCGACGAGCCCGACCTCCAGGGGTGTGGCCCCGGCGCACTCGTTCGCGACGATGCCCATGGTGGCGTCCACCAGCGACTGGTCGCCTTCGTCGAGGACGATCAGCACGCACTGCTCGACCTCGAAGTTCCTTCTCGATTCGGCCTCGTCGTAGAGGCGCAGCACCGCGGGTCGTGCGTCGCGCTGGAGGATGCGCCGACAGGCCTCGAGGCCCTCGGCGAACGACTCGAAGCCGTACGCGGCGCGGCCCTCGGACGTCGCCACCGGATGCATGACCAGTGTCGCGCGGGTGATGACCCCGAGCGTCCCTTCGGAGCCGGTGAAGAGGGCGAGGAGGTCGGGGCCAACCGCTTGTCGTGGGCCCCTGCCGCCTAGTTCGATGACTTCGCCTCCGGCGAGCACCACGGTCAGGCCCCGCACGATGTCCTCGATCTTGCCGTAGCGGTTCGAGTACTGACCGGCGCCGCGACAGGCGATCCACCCACCGACGGTCGCGAGGTCGAACGACTGGGGGAAGTGGCCGACCGTCCAGCCCTGGGCGCGGACGTGTCGCTCGAGGTCGGGACCGAAGACCCCGGCCTCGACGCTCACGGTCCCCGACACCGTGTCGAGGTCGAGGATCCGGTCGAGCCCCGTGAGGTCGAGGGCGATGGCGCCGTTCGGGGCGACGGCACCGCCGACCACGCCCGAGCGTCCGCCCTGGGGGGTCACCGCGACGCGCTGGGCCGAGGCGACGGACAGCAGTCGACTGACGTCGTCCGGGGACGTCGGTCGCACGACGACGCCGGGCCAATGGGGCACGCGGCCGGCGGCGACGTCAGGGATCGTGAGGGGCCACCAGTCGCGACCGTGCTCGGCGCGAACCTCGGCGCTCACGTCATAGTCCAGACCTGCGGCGTCGAGCGCGGCGAGGAGCGACGCCGGCGCGCACTCGGGGACCCCACTGTCGAACGAGCCGCTGGGGTACTCGTTGGGCATGGTGGGTCGGGTCACCGTTGCACTTTACAGAGCGAGGCCCGCGGCCGAGAACTCCTGGTCGACGAGCACCCGGTAGGCGTCGAGCTGGCGATCGACCTCGCCGCCGCTCCATCCGAGTTCGCCAGCCACGAGGCGCGCGATGGCCGGCGCCGCCGCGAGAGTCGCTCGCGCGTCGTGCAGATGGGCGCGAGTTCGACGCGTCAGCAGGTCCACGAGCGACGTCACCATTTCGTGACGTGCGCTGAACACGAACTCGACCCTCGCGTATGGCTGGCCCTCGATCATGGTCTCGGCGAGCGAGGGGTCGGAACGCACCATCTCAACCAACGTGACCGCGTCCTCGCCGAATCGCCGGTAGAGGTGGGTCTCGAACGCCGACGAGGGTCGCCAGTCACCGGCGCCACGGAGGCGCAGGTTCTTCGTCCGCACCCGCTTGAGGTCGGCGAGGTAGGGGCGCAGGGCGTCCACCGCATCCTCGGCCATCTGGCGATAGGTCGTCCACTTGCCTCCGGTGACGTGGATGACGCCGTCCTTGGTGTCGGTGACCTGGTGGCGGCGCGATAGGTCCGACGTGCGCTTGTTCAATGGCTTGCCCCCTCGAGGGGCGAGTAGGGGGCGAAGCCCCGCCCACACCCCGGTGACGTCGCTGGTCGTTAACGCCGACGACGTCGAGGCGTTCACCGCCGCGAGCAGGTACGCGACGTCCTCGGGCGTGCAGCTGGGTCTGTCGAGGTCGCCGTCGTAGGCCGTGTCGGTGGTGCCGATGAAGGTGTAGGGCGCCTCCTCAAAGGGCACGACGAAGATGCTGCGCCGATCACCGGGAACGTTGAGCACCGCGGCGACGTCCGCCGGCAGACGATGGCGGGGCACGCTCAGGTGGACCCCCTTGGCCGGTGTGATGCGGTGGGTCGTGACGTGTTCGGCCATGGCGAAGATTTCGTCGGCCCACACGCCCGTGGCGTTCACGACGGCGGTGGTGGCGAGGGTGAGCTCGGATCCGCCTATCCGGTCGCGACAGACGACGCCGTTCGCTCGCCCGTCGGGTCGGTGGGTGATGTCCACGGCCGACAGGTACGTCGCCACGTCGGCGCCGAAGTCGAGCGCGGCGGTCTTGGCGAGCGTCAGTGCCACGCGCGCGTCGTCTCCTCGAGCGTCGAGGTAGACGAATCCGGCGACCAGGTGCTCGGCCCTCAACGTCGGCAGGTGGGCGAGCGCCTCGCTGCGCGAGATGCGTCGGTGGCGTTCGCCGATCCGCCAACCGCCGCTCAGGTCGTAG
>JADGOJ010000019.1 GCA_017883045.1 Acidimicrobiales bacterium | reverse complement strand
CGAGCACCAGCTCGACGTCTACGCCGCGTCGTGCTCGTCCACCGTCCTGATCTACAAGGGCATGCTCACCTCGCCCCAGTTGCGCCAGTACTTCGAGGATCTGCGCGACGAACGCCTGACTTCGGCCATCGCCGTCGTGCACAGCCGGTTCTCGACGAACGTCCTGCCGCGATGGGACCTGGCCCAGCCCTTCCGCTACATCGCCCACAACGGCGAGATCAACACCGTGCGGGGCAACCGCAACTGGATGACGGCACGCGAAATGACCCTGAAGAGCGAGCTGCTGCCGCTGGCCATGGACCAGTTGACCCCGATCATCACCGATGACATGAGCGACTCGGCCAGCTTCGACGAGGTCGTCGAGCTCCTGGTCCAAGCCGGGAGGTCGCTCCCGCACGCCGTGTTGATGATGATCCCCGAGGCGTGGGAGCGCTCAACCTTCATGAGCGCGTCCCGGCGCGACTTCTACCGCTACCACGCGGGACTGATGGAGCCCTGGGACGGCCCGGCGTCGGTGACGTTCTGCGATGGCAAGGTCGTGGGCGCCGTGCTCGACCGCAATGGCCTTCGACCGGCGCGCTACTGGGTCACGAAGGACCACCGGGTCATCTTCGCGAGCGAGGTCGGGGTGCTGCCGGTCGCCCCCTCGAACATCGAGCGAAAGGGCCGCCTGCAGCCCGGCCGGGTGTTCCTCGTCGACATCGAACAGGGTCGGATCATCGACGACGAAGAGCTGAAGAGCTCCCTCGCCCAGAAGGCGCCCTACGGCGACTGGCTCGACGAACAGCAGGTCTCGCTCGACGAGGTCGAGGCGCCGACGATGCTCACGCCGAGCCACGCTTCTGTCGTGCGCCAGCAGAAGAACTTCGGCTTCAGCGATGAGGACCTGCGCCTGATCGTGCGCCACATGGCCCAGGTGAGTGAAGAGCCCATTGGCTCGATGGGCTCGGACACCGCACTGCCCGTCCTGTCCAAGCTGCCTCGTTCGCTGTTCGACTATTTCACCCAACTGTTCGCCCAGGTGACGAACCCGCCGCTCGACGCCATCCGCGAGGAGCTCGTCACGTCGACGCGCGTCACGATCGGCGGTGAGGAGAACCTGCTGACCGAGACCGCGAGACATTGCCACCAGATCGTCCTGCCGTCACCCGTGCTGAGCGTCGAGGAGCTCGCGAAGATCCGCTACATCGAAGAGATCAACCAGATGGACGACTTCAAGACCGTCGTCGTCGACGGCCTCTTCGCCGCCGAGGGCGACGGATCGGCGGGGGAGCGCCTCGCCAGCGCCATCGACGAGGTCACCAACGAGGTCGTCGAACTCGTCCGCGCCGGCGCCAACATCGTCATCCTCTCGGACCGCAACACCTCACCGGCCCAGGCCGCCGTCCCGAGCCTGCTGCTGGCCTCGGCGGTGCACCACCGCCTGGTGTCCGAGCACCTGCGCACCAGCGCGGCCCTGATCATGGAGGCGGGCGACGTGCGCGAGGTCCACCACGTGGCGCTGCTGCTCGGCTTCGGCGCCTCGGCGGTCTGTCCCTACCTGGCCTACGAGTCGATCGACGCACTGGTCGAAGAGGGCGAACTCGACGAGCTCAGCGCCTTCGAGGCGCGCTACCAGTACGGCAAGGCCCTCAACAAGGGCATCGTCAAGACCATGTCCAAGATGGGCGTCAGCACCGTCGCCAGCTACGTCGGTTCCCAGCTCTTCGAGGCTGTGGGCATCTCGGACGACGTCCTGGCGAGGTACTTCCCCGGATTCCGATCGCGCATCGGCGGCGTCACGCTCGAACACCTCGCGAGGAGCGTCTTGAGCCTGCACGCCGGGGCCTACCGGCCCGCGCGCGGTGAACGCGTCGAGTTGGCCAACCGCGGCGAGTACCAGTGGCGCCGCGACGCCGAGATCCACCTCTTCAACCCACGCACCGTCCAGAAGCTGCAGCACGCCACGCGCGAGAAGCGTTACGACATCTTCAAGGAGTACACCAAGCTGGTGGACGACCAGACGCTCGACCGAGTGACCCTGCGCGGACTGATGCGCCTCGTGGCGAGCGAGAAGCCCCTCGCCCTCGACGAGGTGGAGAGCGCGGCCTCGATCATCAAGCGCTTCAGCACCGGTGCGATGTCCTACGGCTCGATCTCCGAAGAGGCCCACAGCACGCTCGCCATCGCCATGAACCGCCTCGGCGCCAAGTCCAACACTGGCGAGGGCGGCGAGGACGAGGAGCGCTTCGACACCTCCGATCCGCGCCACAACCGCCGCTCGGCGATCAAGCAGGTCGCCTCGGGCCGCTTCGGAGTGACCAGTCGGTACCTGGTGAACGCCGACGACCTGCAGATCAAGATGGCCCAGGGCGCCAAGCCGGGCGAAGGTGGCCAGCTGCCCGGATCGAAGGTCTATCCGTGGATCGCCAAGACACGCCACTCCACGCCCGGGGTCGGTCTGATCTCGCCGCCGCCGCACCACGACATCTACTCGATCGAGGACCTCGCCCAGCTGATCTACGACCTGAAGAACGCCAACGACCAGGCGCGCATCCACGTCAAGCTCGTGAGCGAGCAGGGTGTCGGCACGATCGCCGCTGGCGTCGCCAAGGCCCACGCCGACGTGATCCTCATCTCGGGCCACGACGGGGGCACCGGCGCCGCGCCGCTGACCTCCTTGAAGCACGCGGGCACACCGTGGGAGCTCGGGCTCGCCGAGACCCACCAGACCCTCGCGGCCAACGGGCTGCGCAGCCGCGTCGTCGTGCAGGTCGACGGTCAGTTGAAGACCGGACGCGACGTGATCATCGCGGCGCTGCTCGGGGCCGAGGAGTTCGGCTTCGCCACGGCCCCGCTCGTGGTGTCGGGCTGCGTCATGATGCGGGTCTGTCACCTCGACACGTGCCCGGTCGGCATCGCCACCCAGAACCCCAAGTTGCGCGAACGCTTCACCGGTCAGCCCGAGTTCGTCGAGAACTTCTTCGAGTTCATCGCCGAGGAGGTCCGCGAGTACCTGGCCCTCTTGGGTGCGCGGACCCTCGACGAGGTCATCGGCGACGCCGCGCGGCTCTCACTCGAAGGCCTCGACGACCCGACGATCGACCTGGACCTGTCGGCACTGCTGAAGACCGTCGAGCCCGACCAGCGTCGCCAGAGCGTGAAGCAAGAGCACGGCCTCGACGGCGCGCTCGACTGGAGCTTCGTCGACGCGGCGGTGACCGCCGCGACCCGCGGCGAGCCGCTTCGACTCGCCGCGCCCATTCGCAACGTCAATCGCGCGGTGGGCACGCTCACCGGAAGCGCCATCACCCGCGCGCTCGGGGCGGCGACGCTGGACGACGATCATATTCAGATCGATCTCGAGGGCTCGTCGGGCCAGAGCCTGGGGGCCTTCATGCCCGCCGGGCTGACGCTTCGCCTGACGGGCGACGCCAACGACTACGCCGGCAAGGGACTCTCGGGCGGGCGCATCGTGATCAAGCCGTCGTCGGACTCGACGTTCCCGAGCGAGGACAACATCATCGCGGGCAACGTCATCGGCTACGGGGCGACCAGTGGCGAGATCTTCATCAGCGGGGTGGTGGGCGAGCGCTGCGCCGTGCGCAACTCGGGCGCGACGATCGTCGTCGAGGGCACGGGCGACCACGCGTGCGAGTACATGACCGGTGGCGTCGTCGTGATCCTGGGCGACGTGGGGCGCAATCTGGCCGCGGGCATGTCGGGCGGCACGCTGTACCTGTACGACCCCGAGCGGAGGGTGCACGATCACCTCAGTGCCGGGGTCTACGAGATCGACCCGCTCGAGTTCGACGACGACGAGCGGCTGCACGCGTTGCTCACGCGTTTCCGTGACGAGACGGATTCGAAGAGAGCGTGGTCGATCCTCGAGCACTGGCGCGACGAGCGGATGAACTTCGTGAGGATCGAGACCTCCGAGTACCAGCGCGTGCGAGACGAGCTGCGCAATGGGTAAGCCGACCGGATTCCTCGAGTTCCCCCGAAAGGGGCCCTCCTACCGGCCCGTGTCGGTGCGCCTTCGCGACTGGCGCGAGGTCTACGAACCACAGGACGACCACGCGCTCGCCGAGCAGGGAGCGCGCTGCATGGACTGCGGCATCCCGTTCTGCATGCAGGGATGCCCCCTCGGCAACCGGATCCCGGTGTTCAACGACGACGTCTACCGGGCGAAGTGGGAACAGGCCGCCGACCAGTTGTTCGCCACCAACAACTTCCCGGAGTTCACCGGACGGCTCTGTCCGGCGCCGTGCGAATCCGCGTGCGTCCTCGGCATCGGCGCCGAACCCGTGACCATCGAGCGCATCGAGTACGAGGTCGCCGAGCACGCCTTCGCCAACGGCTTCGCGACGTCGCAACCCAGCGACGTGGCCACCGGACGGCGCGTCGCCGTCGTCGGTTCGGGTCCGGCGGGCCTGGCCGCCGCGGCGCAGTTGCGCTGCGCCGGCCACGACGTCACGATCTACGAGCGCAGCGACGCGATCGGCGGACTGCTGCGCTACGGCATCCCCGAGTTCAAGCTCGAGAAGGCCGTGCTCGACCGGCGCCTCGCCGTCATGCGCGAGGCGGGCATCAAGTTCCACTCGAACGTCACGGTCGGGGCGGGCGGGACGCCGCTGGCGGTGCTGCAGCGCAACTTCGACGCCGTGCTCTTGGCCGTTGGCTCGACGAGGCCCCGCATGATCCCCGCGCCGGGCGCCGAGCTCGCCGGCGTGTACCCGGCCATGGTGTACCTCGAAGCGGCCAATCGGGCCGTGCGCGACGACGTGACGTCGCCCATCGACGCGAAGGGCCGCCACGTCATCATCCTCGGCGGCGGCGACACCGGAGCCGACTGCCTGGGCACCGCCCATCGTCAGGGGGCGGCGTCGGTCGTCCAGATCGAGATCTTGGACCGTCCGCCCGACGAGCGACCGGCCGACCAGCCCTGGCCCACGATGGCCCGACTCTTCAAGACCACCCCGGCCCACGACGAGGGCGGCGAGCGACGATTCTCCACCGAGACCCTCGAGTTCCGCGGCACGGACAAGCTCGAGGCGATTGCGGTGCGCGACCACCTCACGGACGAGACGGTCGTCGTCGAAGCGGACCTGGTGTTGATCGCCGCGGGCTTCCTCGGCCCCGAGCTGGACAAGCTCGAGTTGAACGCCGAGCCGTTCGTCACCTCACGCGAGACCCTGGCGGTCAACAGCGACTGGCGACTCGAGGCCGTGCCCGGGCCCAGCCCGGTGTTCGCCTGCGGCGACGCCGTGCGCGGCCAGAGCCTCATCGTCTGGGCCATCGCCGAAGGACGCAGCGCCGCCGCGGCGATCGACGCCCACCTCGGAGGTGGTGCGACCTGGCTGCCGTCGCCCGTGGAGCCGTACAGCGTTTCGTGGTAGTGCCGGAGACGGGCGGCCCAGACTTTGTAGCATCGGGCCACAGGCTTTCTTAGGAGGTTCAGTGCAAAGCACGATGCAGGATGCTCCACTGCTGATCAGTGGCATCATCCGCCACGGCGAGTACATCCACGCGGACAAGAGGATCTTGACCGTCACCCCCGAAGGGTTCGATGTTGCGACGTTCTACCAGGTCTCCAAGCGTGCCGAACAACTCGCGGCGGCGCTCGTGCGGCTCGGCGTAGGCCCGGGCGACCGGGTCGCCACCTTCATGTGGAACAACCAGACCCACATGGAGGCCTACATCGCCGTGCCCTGCATGGGCGCGGTCCTGCACACGCTCAACATCCGGCTGTTCCCGGAGCAGTTGGCCTACATCATCAACCACGCCGAGGACCAGGTCATCATCGTCGACAGCTCCCTGGTGCCGCTGCTCGCCAAGGTCCGTGACCAGATTCCGACGGTCAAGCACATCATCGTGCACGGACACGACGACAGCGGCGTGCTGGGCGAGACGATCGACTACGAGACGTTCCTCACCGCCCAGAAACCGGGATTCGAGTGGCCCGAGCTCGACGAACGCTCGGCCGCGATCATGTGCTACACCTCGGGCACGACGGGCAACCCCAAGGGCGTCGTCTACTCGCACCGCTCGACGTGGCTGCACTCGATGGCGTCGACGACGGCCAACTCCATTGGACTGAGCGAGAGCGACCGCTGCCTGCTGATCGTGCCGATGTTCCACGTCAACGCCTGGGGGGCCGCCTACACCGCCTTCTTCGCCGGCATGGAGTTGATCATGCCCCAGATGTTCTTGCAGGGCGAACCGATCGTAAAGATGATCCGTGAGCTGCGCCCGACGATCTCGCTCGGCGTGCCGACGATCTGGAACGACGTGCTGCGCGCTGCCGAGAACGACCCCGAGTGCGACTTCTCGAGCCTTCGCGGCTTGTTAGCGGGTGGCTCCGCCGTGCCACGGGTGATGATCGAGACCTTCCGCGACCGTTACGGCGTCAAGATGGTCCAGGGTTGGGGCATGACCGAGACGAGTCCGCTCGCGGCCGTCTCGATCCCGCCCGCGGGCACTCCCGCGGACCAGGAGATTGACTACCGAGTGAAGGCCGGCCGGGTCGTCGCGGGCATCGAGATGCGCATCACCGCCGACGACGGCACGGTCCTGCCGCGCGACGGCAAGTCGGTCGGCGAATTCGAGATCCGTGGCCCGTGGATCACCGGCTCGTACTTCGGCGTGGACGACCCAGAGAGGTTCCGCGACGGTTGGCTGCGCACGGGCGACATCGGCACGCTCGACGGTCTTGGTTTCATGGTCATCAGCGACCGGACGAAGGACGTCATCAAGTCCGGCGGCGAGTGGATCAGCTCGGTCGAGCTCGAGACGACGATGATGGCCCATCCGGCGGTCTTCGAGTCCGCGGTCATCGCGGTGCCCGACGAGCGGTGGCAGGAGCGGCCCTTGTGCTGCGTGGTGCTGCGTCCGGGCACGACGGCGACTGCCGAGGAGCTGCGCGATTTCCTCGCTCAGCGCGTGGCGAAATGGTGGCTGCCCGAGCGATGGTGCTTCATCGACGCCATTCCCAAGACCAGCGTTGGCAAGTTCGACAAGAAGGTGCTGCGCGCGCAGTATCACGACGGCGCGTTGAACGTCGTGGTGCTCGAGTAGTGGAGTCGTTCCAATCATTGGCCGACGAGATCTCGGGGCTCGAGGAACGCGTCGCCGACGCGATCTTCGACACCGTGCGCGCCCAGTTGCGCTCGGAAGGGGCCGAAGAGGCCCGCGATCTCGAACGGCGCCTGGCCAAGGTCCGCCGAAGCCTCCAGAAGGCAGAGATGCTCTTGCGCGGAGCGAGTGACGACTAGTCGATCCACGCGTTGATCTGGTCGATCAGCAGGCGCAGGTTGACGTAGTTGCGGCCGTCGAAGTTGAACGTGATCGTGTGGTCGTCCTCGAGTACGAAGCCCTGTCCCTCGGCGAAGTGCGGCACCCCCTTCGCCAGGCCGTCCAGTTGCGTCTGGCTGGGGGACCGGCGGACCTTGATGGCCGCTCGATGCCCGCGAACCTCGAAACTCTCGTAGTTCGAGTAGAAGTGCTCGATCTCGTCAACGGCGTCAGCTATCGTCGTGCAGACTCTCACGAGGCACATGTCGCGCGTTCCGATGTAGTCGCCGGCCATGATGGCGTTCTCGATGAAGTCCATCCACTGGCGCCAGTACGTGCCGTCGGGCGTGTCCAGCAGCACCACCGGTGCCGGCGTGGTCTTGCCCGTGTGCAAGAGGGTGAGCACCTCGAAGGCCTCGTCCATCGTCCCGAGGCCGCCCGGGAACACCGCGAAGGCGTTGGACGGACGGGTCATGGCGACCTTTCGCGTGAAGAAGTACTGCATCGCCACGAGCATCGTCTCGGCGTCGATGAAGGGATTGACGAACTGCTCGAATGGCAAGTCGATGTTCACCCCGAGGGTGTGCTCCCTGCCCGAGCCCATCGCCGACGCCTCCATGATGCCCGGTCCGGCGCCCGACACGGTCATCCAACCGCGCTCGGCCATCGCGGCGCCGAGTTGACGGGCCATCTCGAAGAGCGGATTCTCCGGCGTGGTGCGAGCCGACCCGAAGACAGCCAGTTTCGGTCGTCCGCGCCACTGGTCGAAGAGGGTGGACGCCTCCACGAGCTCGTTGAGCGCGTTCACCGCGACGCGCAGGTCGCCGAGGTCTGAATCGAACTTCGCGAAATCCACGAACTTCGCGAGCAGGGTGCGCAGGATCTCGACGCGCTCGGGCGACTGAGGCGACTCGCTCTCGATGTAGCGCAGGAATGCCTCGATCGCATCGTTCATCGCTAGAGCGTCTGGTAGAGGGTGCTGCGCTGGCGCAGCGGACGTCCGAGGGGGGCCACGAGCTCGCGCAGCGTCTCGACGTCCATCTCCTGGCCGTGCGTCGCACCGGCCGCTCGCGAGATGTTCTCGTCCATCAAGGTGCCGCCCAGGTCGTTGGCGCCGGCCTGGAGGATGCGTCGCGAGCCTTCGACGCCCATCTTGACCCAGCTGACCTGAATGTTGTCGATCAGCGTGGCGTAGTGGAGCCGGGCGACCGAGTGCATCAGGACCGCTTCGCGGAAGGTCGGTCCGCGCCGCGAGCGGCCCTTCAGGAAGATCGGCGTGGCCATGTGCACAAAGGGCAGGGGCACGAACTCGGTGAAGCCGCCGGTCTCCTTCTGGAGATCCCTGGTGCGCAGCAGGTGCGTCGCCCAGCTATCGACGCCTTCGACGGCGCCGAACATGATGGTGATGTTCGAGCGCAGACCGACGCTGTGGGCCGCGCGGTGCACGTCGAGCCACTGCGCGGTGTTGATCTTGTCCGGGCAGAGCACCGCGCGCACATCGTCGTCGAGGATCTCGGCGGCGGTGCCCGGCAGGGTCTTGAGCCCGGCGTCCTTCAGTCGCGTGAGGTAGGTCGCGAGATCCTGGCCGGAACGACGGGCGCCCTCGAAGACCTCGAGGGCGCTGAAGGCGTGGATGTGTATCGACGGCGAGCCTGCGCGCACCGCGGCGACCACGTCGATGTAGTAGTCGCCATCGAACTTCGGGTGGATCCCTCCCTGCAGGCAGACCTCGGTTGCGCCCTTCGCCTCGGCCTCGCGCACCCTCTCACTGATCTCGTCGAGGGTCAAGAGGTAGGGGTCGCCCCGAAGGTTCAGTGAGAGAGGTCCCTTCGAGAATGCGCAGAACCGGCACTTGAAGGTGCAGACGTTCGTGTAGTTGATGTTGCGGTTGATCACGAAGCTGACCGGGTCGCCGACGAGTTGCTGACGAAGGTCGTCCGCGCGCTCCACGACGGCGTTGAAGTCCGCTCCTCGCGCGCCGAACAAGGTGGTCAGCTCCTCGCGGTCCAACTCGTAGCCCGGCTGGTAGCGCTTGAGCACCGAAGTCAGGGCACTGGTCCGGGTGCGCGTGGTGGGCGCCTCAGGCGGCGTGACGTCGGATCCCGAGGCCCAGAGGTCGTTGCGCGCGAGCAACGACGCGTCGGCGTGGGCGAGCACGTACGGGCGGACCTTCTCGTCGAGGAAGCCGTCACCATCGATGAAGCGCGGGTACACCGTAAGGCGCGGAACCAGGTTGAATCCGCGGCTGTCGCACTCGTCGGCGAGCGTCGCCACCGCGGGCCAGGCCCGCTCGGGGTTGACGTGGTCGGCGGTGACGGGCGAGATGCCCCCGAAGTCGTCGATCCCGTGGTCGAGCAACCGCGCCGGGTCGTCGCTGAGATTGGGCGGGGCCTGGAGATGGATCGAGTCGGGCAGGACGAGACGCGCCACGGCGATCGTCCAGTGGAACTCCTCGTCCGACGCTGCCGGCTCGTTGGCCATGGCGGTGCGGGGTTTGGGCAGGAAGTTCTGGATGATCACCTCTTGGACGTGACCGAACTCCTCGTGGGCCACGCGAATCGCCTCAAGGGTGTCGAGGCGCTGCTCCCTCGACTCGCCGATGCCTACGAGCAGGCCAGTGGTGAAGGGGATCGCCAACTCACCGGCGTAGCGCAGCGTGTCGAGGCGGCGCCGGGGGTCCTTGTCGGGTGCGAGCCGGTGCGCTTCGAGGTCGGCCAGGGATTCGAGCATCATGCCCTGGGACGCCGACACCTCACGCAACTGGCGCAGTTCGTGAGCGAAGAGGGCGCCGGCGTTGGCGTGGGGGAGCAGCCCGGTGCCTTCGAGGACCATTTGGGCGGCGTTGGCGACGTAGTCGACCGTCGACTGGTAGCCGCGTGCGGCGAGCCAGCGTGCCGCCTCGTCGTAGCGCAGCTCCGGACGCTCGCCGAGGGTGAAGAGCGCCTCGGTGCAGCCCGCGTCACGCCCGGCGCTCGCCACGGCCATCACCTCGTCGAGGCTCATGTAGGGCGCCGCCACGTGGGCGGGCGCCTGGGCGAAGGTGCAGTAACCGCAGCGGTCGCGACACAACTTCGTGAGGGGAATGAAGACCTTGGGCGAGTAGGTCACCACGAACCCGTGCGCCTCGCGGGCCTTGGCGAAGGCGGCGACTGCGAGTTCCTCGAGCGGGGCGCCCAACAGGTCGGCGAACGCGGCGGGCCTCTGCAGTGACGTCATGGGTACATCCTAGGACTGGAGGCCCAGAAGCAGTGCCGCTTCGTCCAGGTCGTCGACGACCAGCTGCCACACCTGGCGCTGCACAGCGCGCATCGCACTCAGGTCGCTCTGCGCCTGGGCCATGTGAAGGTCGTGGAACGTGTAGCGACGTCCCGCGATGCGCAACGGCGCACTCGTGGGGCGTTGGACGATCTGCACGCCGACCACGCCCTTCGGACCACCCTTGTGCAACTGACCCGTGGAGTGGAGGTATCGCGGCCCGAGGTTGGCGGTGGTCGGGCCGTAGACGGCCTCGACGCGACTGCGCAGGTGCACGAGGGAGTCCGACACGTCCAACGGTGCGTAGGCCTGCAATGCCACGTACGTCGAATCGGCGAGGGCGGCGCGCATCGCCCCCTGGTCGACGGCGGGCGCGGCCCACGAGACCTCGTCATTCAGGAGCGCGACGACGTTGTTCTTGGCACTCTCGACGTCGGGTTGATTGAACGGATCGACTTGGAGGTGGTGGGCCAGCAGGGCCGCGACCAACTGCCAGTACATCATGTCGCTCGGCCGGTACTCCTGCGCCCTGCCTTCGAGCACCGGGATGAATCCCCGGCCGCCCTTGCCCGTGGTCTCGGCGACGAGCTGCTCGAGCCACAACGCCCCGCCCGACGTGATCGGATCGGCGCCCAGGGCGAAGAGGGCCGCGCCGTCGGCGAGCGTGCGCGCGAAGTCGTCGGCGTGGTTCACGGCGCGAACGGCCAGCTCCTGGGTCAAGAAGCAGTGGGCGAGCTCGGTGCGCAGCTCGTCGACCGTCCAACCGGCATAGAGCGCGGGGATGAGCCCGAACGGCGAGAGGCCCGAGAATCGCCCGCCGGTGTCGGGGTCGGCGACGAACACCATGGCGCCGAGTGAGTAGCCGAGTTCCTCCAGCGGCGTGCCGGGATCGGTGATCACCACAAGGTCTCGTGGTTCGAGGCCGTTGTCGAGAGCGTGGGCGAGCAGCGTCTGGGTCTCGATGGTCACCCCGGACTTGGACGACGCGATGACGTTCGCGCCGCTGAAGTCCGTCGACGCGATCGTGTCGGGATTCGAGGTGTCGAGCACGACGAGACGGCTCTCGGCGCGGCTCTCGGCGTAGAGTCGCGCCGGGCCCGACGAGCCCCCCATCCCCAGCACCATGGTGCGTTCGTGGCGGCGTGGAAGGAGATCCCCGACGTTGTCCAGCCACACGCCGAGGTACCGCTCGGGGTGTCGGAGCCAGCCCAGCGCGTGCGCCGCGGTCGCGCCCTCGAAGAGCGAGGGGTCGCCCGCCAGTAGCCCCTTGACGATGTCCTCGTCGGTCACGGCTTCGTCGCCTGCTGGATCTTCGCCGAGACCGTCGCGAGCAGCTCCACGTAGGAGTCGACGAAGGCGTTGACGCCGTCGATCTCGAGCTTGTCGGTCACGGCGCTCAGCGATATCTCGCTGGGCAGCTCGTCCAACCGCGCCGCCGCCCGCCTGATCCTTGCATCGTCCAGCAGCGTCGACGAGGCGAAGTCTCCGTGGTCGAGCACCCCGGCCAAGGTGGCATCGGGCATCGTGTTCACGGTCTCGTCGGCGACAATGAAGTCGACGTAGAGCAGGTCGTAGTAGCTCGGGTTCTTGGTCGAGGTCGAAGCCCACAGTGGACGCTGCACCTGGGCGCCCGCGCCGAGCAGCGCCAGTGCTCGCTCGCTGGCGATCCTTCGGCGATAGATCTCGTAGGCGCCGGCGACCTGCGCGTTGGCCGTCGTGCCGCGGCGCACGTCGCCCTCGGGCAGCAGCGCATCGACTGCAGCGTCGACGCGCGACACGAAGAACGAGGCGACGCTGGCGACGCGCGCGAGGTCGTGTCCGTTCGTGCGCGCCAGCTCGAGCCCATCCATCCAGGCGCTGAGCACCTCGTCGTAGCGCTCGAGCGAGAAGATGAGCGTCACGTTCACGTTGATGCCGGCGCCGAGCACCTCGCGCACCGCGGGCAGCCCCTCCTTGGTGGCGGGGATCTTGATCATGACGTTGTCTCGCCCCACCGCCGTCGCCAATCGCTTCGCCGCCGCGACCGTGCCGTGGGTGTCGCGAGCGAGGTGCGGCGAGACCTCGAGTGATACGAAGCCGTCGCAGTAACGCCTGAGCCCCGACGTGAAGTCGGCCCGTGAAGCATCGTGGACCTCGCGCAGCACGTCGCAGGCGTCCTGGACGTCGACGACGGCCAATGTCTCGAAGAGCTCCTCCGCGTCTGCGTCACCGGCCGTGCTCAGGAGGTGGTCGTAGGCGCTCGATGTGGCGAAGGCCTTGGCGAAGATCGACGGATTCGACGTGACCCCGCGGATGCCCTGGGCCACGAGGTCGGCGAGGGTGCCGTCGTTCAGCCAGTCTCGTCGGATGTTGTCGATCCAGGGGCTCTGGCCGTACAGCTCGTACAGCGTCGTTAGTTTGGTCACGTGGAGGCTCCTAGCACGTCGTGGACGTGGGTCACCAGCGTCGACGAGTTGATGTTGAAGTAGTCAAAGACGTAATCGCCCGGAGCAGACATGCCGAACGAGTCGATGCCGATGGCCTCATCGACGTACTTCGTCCAGCCGAGCGTCGCGCCGGCCTCGAGTGCGACCGAAGGGACGCTGCGTCGAAGGACCGCGGTGCGGTACTCGTGCGGCTGGCCGTCGAAGCAGGCCCAACAAGGCATCGCCACAACTCGCGTGACGACGCCCTCGGCGGCCAACTGGTCACAGGCCTCCAGACAGTGCGCCACCTCAGAGCCGGTGCCCACCAGCGTGAAGCGCGCTGCGTCGTGCTCTCGCACCACGTAGCCTCCTCGACGAGCGCCCTCGGCCGACGCCGCGGCGTCGCGAGCGTTGAACACGCGCATGTCCTGGCGAGACAGGACGAGGGCCGTCGTGGGCGGCTGTTTCGCACTGAGGAACTCCGCGACCAGGTCCAGCGTCTCGTTCGCGTCCGAGGGCCGCACGACGTGCAATCGGGGCATCGCGCGCAGTGCCATCAGATGCTCGACCGGCTGGTGGGTCGGGCCGTCCTCCCCGACACCGACCGAGTCGTGCGTGAAGACGAACAGCGCGCCGGCGTGGCTGAGCGCGGCCAGTCGGATCGCGGGCCGCATGTAATCGCTGAAGACGAAGAACGTGGAGCCGGCCGGCCGGAATCCTCCGTGCAGCGCCTGTCCCACGAGGATCGCTCCCATGGCGAATTCGCGCACGCCGTAGTAGATCTGGCGTCCGCCGGGGTTCGCGACGCCCTGGGCCTGGGAGTGCGAGAGGACCACGCCGGTGTTGTCAGTGAGGTCGGCCGATCCGGCCGTGAGGCCACTGGTCTGGGGTGCCAGCCAGTCCATCGCGCGCTGCATGGCCTTGCGGGTTGCCACCTTCGCGTCGGGCTCGTAATGCTCGGGCCCACTGTCGACGATCGCGGCGCCGTTCGTGTCGAGCTGGGTGAGCAGTCGGGCGCCCTTGGCCCCGGCTGCGGTGACCCTCGCCTCCCAGGCGATGCGCTGATCGCGACGAACGCTGAGCGCCTCGACCATCTCGTGGGGCATCTCGGGGTCCACGCAGAACGGCTCGTCGGGCACACCGAGCAGGGCCTTGGCCTCGGAGATCGCTGAAGCGCTGAATGGTGAGCCGTGCGCCTCACGCCGGTCCATCATCTCGGGGGAGGGGAAGCCGATGTGCGTGCGCACGATGACCAGCGTCGGTCGCTGCGTCTCGGCGATTGCCTCGCGCGCCGCACGCTCGAGCGCGTCGACGTCGTTGGCTTGTTCGCCGAGGTTGATGACGTGCCATCCGTAGGCGGCGAATCGCTGCGCAGGGTCGTCGTGCATCGCCAACTCGGTCGGTCCGTCGATGGTGACGTGGTTGTCGTCGTAGAAGACGGTCAGTCGGTCGAGGCCCAACGAGCCCGCCAGCGAGGCAGCCTCGTGACTGATGCCCTCTTCGAGGCAGCCGTCGCCGGCGACCACCCAGACGCGATGGTCCACCAACTCCGCGCCGTAGTCGCTTCGCAGGATCCGTTCGGCGATCGCCATCCCGACCCCATTGGCGATGCCCTGTCCCAGGGGCCCGGTCGTGACCTCGACGGTCTGGGTGACGCCGTTCTCAGGATGGCCCGGGGTGCGGGAGTGGGGTTGGCGGAACGCGCGAAGGTCGGCGAGTTGCACGTCGTAGCCAAAGGCGTTGGCGAGGCCGTACTGCAACATCGAAGCGTGCCCGCAGCTCAAGATGAACCGGTCGCGATCGCTCCACAGGGCGTCGGTCGGGTCGTGTCGAAGAATCCGCGAGAACAGCATCACGCCCAGGGGCGCGAGAGCCATCGCCGTGCCGCTGTGGCCGGACTTCGCGGCCGCCGGGGCGTCCATGGCGAGAGCCGAAATCTGTCGGATCGCCCGCCCCTCGAGTTCGTTTGCTCCAGGGAAGAGTGCGTCGGCCATGGCTACGAGAGTAGTGAATCGGCGCAGAACCGCACGACACCGGCGGTAGCCTTTGGCCATGGCGCTGCAGATCCCTCCAAACTGTGATCTGACGCTGGGCCTGACGTGCGTGGACAAGTCGACTCCGGGCACGACGGTCTGGCAGATGCGCGTCGACGAGCGGTTCCTCAATCCCGCCGGCATCGTCCAGGGCGGGTTTCTCTCGGCGATGATGGACTCCGCGATGGGGGCGTCGGCCGTCTCCAGCCTCGCCGGTCGCAGGGCCTTCGTCGCCAACACCGAGATGAAGGTCTCGTTCCTGCGCTCGGCCACCGTCGGGGACCTGTTGACCTGCACCGCGACGGTCCTGAAGCCCGGTTCGGTCGTCTCCTTCCTCGCGGCCCGGATCGTGGACGCCGAGGGCCGCCTCGTCGCGACGGCGAGCTCGACCTACCTGATCAAAGACCGCACTGAGTAGGCTGGATTCGTGAAGACTCCTCTTTGGGCCAAGTTCATCCGGGGAACCTCGATGCAGAGCGATTTCCAAGAGATCCGCGACCTGGCGGTGCGCTACATCAAGGAGGAGACGGTTCAACCGGTCAAGGACATGGGTCGGTTCGTGCTGTGGGGCACGATCGGCAGCGTCTTCGTCGGCTTTGGCGTCGTGCTGCTCCTGCTCGGCTCCCTGCGGTTCCTCCAAGAGCAGTTCAAGGTCCTCAACGGCAGCCTGTCGTGGATCCCGTACCTGATCGTCGTGTTCGTCGCTGCCGCCGTCATTGCCTTCACGCTCTGGCGCATCGTGAGCGGTGCGGACAAGAAGCGCCTGAAGGACACGAAGTGACCGAGCAGTCCGCGACGCGACGCCAGCTCGAAGCGTCGATTCGCGCCTTGTTGCCCGAGCGCGGCCTGCTCGGGGGACGCGACGGCTCACACAAGCCCACGGCGGCGGCCGTGGGGGTGGGCGGTGTTGTCACGGGCTACCTGTGGGGGCGTATCAAGGGACGTCGGGCCCGCAAGAGGCGCGGCCGTTGATCCTCCGCCGTCTCCTTCGCATCGCCGCGGCGACGTCCCTTTTTCGGGCCTGGACTCAGAAGTCACCCAAGTGGATCTCGATCGGGCTCGGACTCGTGCTGTTTCGATTCATTGACGGGCGGTCCGCGCGCGCGAAGCGTAGGGCCGCAGCCGCGAGCCGCGCGTGAGTTCGGCCGAGTTGAAGCTGGGCGAGCGCGTCATGCTGATCGACGCGAAGGACCGCCAGTACCTGATCACGCTGCGCGAAGGCGCCGCCTTCCACACGCACGCCGGCATCGTCCAGCACGATGACCTCATCGGCGCCCTCGAGGGATCACTGATCCGCGGCAGCACCGAGCGAAGCTTCCTCGTGCTGCGCCCGACACTGTCCGACGTCGTGCTGAAGATGCCTCGCGGCGCCCAAGTCATCTACCCCAAGGACCTGGGCACGATCCTCATGCAGGCCGACATCGGCCCAGGTATGCGGGTGCTCGAGGCCGGAGTGGGATCCGGCGCCCTTTCGATGACGCTGCTGCGCGCCGGCGCTCTGATCACCGCCTACGAGATCCGTGAGGACTTCGCCCAGCAGGCCACGAAGAACGTCCACGACTTGCTCGGCACGGACATCGCCTACGACGTGAAGATCCGCGATGTGACCTTGGGGATTGACGAGGTCGACCTCGACCGGATCATCCTGGACATGCCCGAACCGTGGGACGTGGTCGAACACGCCGAAGGGGCGCTGCGTCCTGGCGGGATCCTGCTCGCCTACCTGCCGACGATCAACCAGACCCAGTTGCTGCGCGAGACGCTGCGCAAATTCTCCTTCGGACTCGAAGAGACGGTGGAGATCCTTCGCAGGACCTGGCACATCGACGGGCGCTCGGTGCGTCCCGACCACCGCATGGTCGCCCACACGGGCTTCCTGACGTCAGCTCGACGTCTGGTGCGACGGGTTGAGGGCGGCTAGTCCTTCTCGATGAAGATGCACTCGCCAGGGCACTCCTCGGAGGCCTCGGTCACTGCGTCTTCAAACTCGGCCGGCACGCTCGCAAGGCCCTCGGCGCCGCCCGGGGAGCTCTTCACCTCGGTGCCCTCCTTCACATAGGCCAAACCGTCATCGAGGAGAGTGAACACCGAAGGACAGATCTCCTCGCACAGCCCGTCGCCGGTGCACAGGTCCTGGTCGATCCAAACCTTCATTTACTCGTCCTCCGTGGCCTAATGTGTCTAGTCACTCTAGCGGGCGATCCTCTTTATGGGTGACTTTCGCTGGTGCGCGGCACTCACCTATGGTGAGGTCATGAGCCGCTCCGAGCCTTTCGACACTCCTGAGGGCGCGGAGAGCGACGACCAGATCGTCGTCAGTTCGCCGCGCGACTTGACCCTGGGTGACGTCGACCAGGCCAATCGCCGCATCGAGATGCTTGAGGAGAAACTCCTCGAGGCTCGGGGCCAATTGGCCCAGACCCGCTCGAACAACGAGAAGCTCAGCATCACCATCCAACAGACGCGCGACCAGATCGCCGCGCTGCGCGACGAGGTGGAGAAGTTGACCCAACCACCCGCGGTCTACGGGACGTTCATCGACTTCAACGAGGACGGCACCGTTGACATCTTCGCCTCGGGTCGCAAGATGCGCGTCGCGCTGCACCCGGGACTCGACCCCGGGCAAATCGATCGGGGCAACGAAGTGGTGCTCAACGAGTCGTTCACCGTCATTGGCGTGCGCGAGTCCGACGGTCAAGGCGAGGTCGTCACGGTGAAGGAGGTCCTCGACGAACGGCGCGTGCTGGTCTACGGTCGCGCCGACGAGGAGCGCGTCGTCGAGCTCGCGGACTCGCTGCGTCAGGTCAAGTTGCGCAGCGGCGACGCCCTCTTGCTCGACCTGCGCTCGAACCTGCTGACCGAGAAGCTCCTTCGCCAAGAGGCCGAGGAGCTCGTGCTCGAAGAGGTCCCCGACATCACCTACGCCGACGTCGGGGGACTGGACGCCCAGATCGAGGCCATCACCGACGCCGTGGAGTTGCCGTACCTGCACCGAGCGCTCTTCCACGACTACGACCTGCCCGCGCCCAAGGGCATCTTGCTCTACGGGCCGCCGGGATGCGGCAAGACGCTGATCGCCAAGGCCGTGGCGAACTCGCTGTCGCAGAAGGTCGGCGAGCTGACCGGCAACCGCAACGTGCGCTCGTACTTCTTGAACATCAAGGGTCCCGAGCTGTTGAACAAGTACGTCGGCGAGACCGAGCGCCAGATTCGCGTCGTGTTCCAACGGGCGCGCGAGAAGGCCGAGGAGGGGGTGCCGGTCATCATCTTCTTCGATGAGATGGACTCGCTGTTTCGCACCCGCGGCACGGGCATCAGCTCGGACATGGAGTCGACGATCGTTCCCCAGCTGCTCGCCGAGATCGACGGCGTGGAGTCGCTGCGTGACGTCATCGTCATCGGCGCCACCAACCGCGAGGACTTGATCGACCCGGCGATCCTGCGCCCCGGGCGACTGGACGTCAAGATCAAGATCGAGCGTCCCGACGTCGACGCCGCCGCGCAGATCTTCCAGCGCTACCTTCACACCGAGCTGCCGATCGAGGAGACGACGGTGCGCGAACTCGGCGGGGGAGACCGCGCCAAGGCCATCCAGGTGATGATCGAAGAGACCGTCGCGGACATGTACCGTGTCCACGACGAGAACCGGTTCCTCGAAGTGACGTACCAGGGAGGCGACAAGGAGATCCTGTACTTCAAGGACTTCGCCTCGGGCGCCATGATCGAGAACATCGTGCGGCGCGCGAAGAAGCTCGCCGTCAAGCGCGAGATCGCCGGCAAGGGCCGAGGTTTGAAGGGCGACGACCTGCTCGCGTCGATCCGCCAGGAGTACCGCGAGAACGAGGACCTCCCCAACACTACGAACCCAGACGACTGGGCGCGGGTCTCGGGCAAGAAGGGCGAGCGCATCATCTTCATCCGCACGCTCATCAACCGCGAGGAGAAGACCGCAGTGGGTGGGCGCTCGATCCAGCACGTCGGCACCGGCCAGTACCTCTAACCGATGCCCGTGGCCAAGGTCCTCGGAATTGAGACCGAGTACGGTATCGCCGGCGGTCCGGACCTCGACCCCATCGTCGCCTCGAGCATCATCGTCAACGCCTACGCTCAGGAGGGCCACACCCGCATCAATTGGGACTTCGAAGGCGAGACGCCCGAGATGGACGCGAGGGGGCTCGCCAACCTGACCGCCTTCGCTCCGGTCGTCGAGACGCACCTCGCCAACACCGTGCTCACCAACGGGGCGCGCTTGTACGTCGACCACGCGCACCCCGAGTACTCGTCGCCCGAGTGCCGCACGCCTCTCGAAGCGACGCTCTACGACGTCGCGGGCGAGGAGGTCATGCGCCGGGCGCTGCGCGTGGCCAACCAGTCACTCGACGTCGGCCAGGCGATCACGCTGTACAAGAACAACTCCGACGGCAAGGGCAACTCCTACGGGACCCACGAGAACTACCTGGTCGCTCGCGACGTGGAGTTCCTCCACATCGTTCGCGCCATGGTCCCGCACTTCGTCTCGCGTCAGATTGTCATCGGCGCCGGCAAGGTCGCCGCCGAAACCGAGTCGGGGATCGACGCGGACCCCGCCTTCCAGTTGAGCCAGCGAGCCGAGTTCTTCGAAGAGGTGGTCGGGCTCGAGACGACGTTGAAGCGACCGATCGTCAACACCCGTGACGAGCCCCACGCCGACGCCGAACGGTTCCGGCGGCTCCACGTGATCATCGGCGACGCCAACATGAGCCAGGTCGCCACGTTCGTCAAGCTCGGCTCGACCGCGCTGCTGCTCGCCGTGCTCGAAGAGCACGGGCCGTCCTGCTTTCCTGCCTCGCCGCGCCAGCCCGTCGGCGCCGTGCGGTCCTTCGCCCTCGACCCGACCCTGCGCCACGCCGTGCTCTGCGAGGACGATCAGCAGAGGACCGCCTGGGACTTCCAGGACCAGCTGTGGCACCTCGCCGAGGGGTACGTGGCGAGCCACGGCGGCGAGGCCGTGGCCGGGCCCGACGAGGTGGCGCTGATCCTCGCGCAGTGGCGCGAGATGCTCGATGGCGTGCGCGACGACCCCGTCTCGGTGTCCGACCGAGTCGACTGGGTGGCGAAACTGCGGATTATCGACGGCTATCGCGAGCGCTACCAACTCAGCCAGGGCGATGCGCGTCTGCGCGCGATCGACCTGCAGTACCACGACCTGCGCCCCGAGCGATCGCTGGCCCAACGGGTCGGTCTGCGCGAACTGCACCCGATCGAACAGGTTCGTGAAGCGATTCACAACCCTCCCGAGACGACACGGGCCTACTTCCGGGGTCAGTGCGTGGAGCGCTACGCCGACCAGATCGTCGCCGCCAACTGGGATTCGGTGGTGTTCGATCTCGGCGAGGGTCCCTTGCGTCGGGTGCCGATGCTCGATCCGCTGCGGGGTACACGTGCATTGACCGCGGACTTGCTAGAAACGTGTCCGACGGCAGATGACCTTCTAGAAGCGCTAAACAGGTAGAACAGAACGTATGAGTGAACAAGAGCGAATCCAGAAGCAGCGTGCGGAGCGCACCAGCGAACCGGCACCGGCGGTGTCGGTCGACGCCACCAAGGGCGATCAGTTGAAGGCCGACCTCGACGACCTGCTCGACGAGATCGACGAGGTCCTCGAGGAGAACGCCGAGGAGTTCGTGCGGAACTACGTTCAAAAGGGCGGCGAGTAGGCATGGGCCTGCCGCTATTCAGTGCCCATGACGATCCGGGGCCGTCGTTCTTCCACTACGCCGAGACCACGGGCCTGTCCGTAGCGCCCCTCGGGGTCGGCGCCAGTTCACCTCACGCCACCACGGTGATCGCCGTGCGCTACAACCAGGGCGTCGTCATGGTCGGCGACCGTCAGGCGACCGGCAACTACATCGCCAGTCGCGACGTGCGCAAGATCGAGCCCGCCGACCGTTTCACGGCGCTGGCGATCTCGGGCACCGCCGCGCGCGGCATGGAGTTCATCCGGATGGCCCAGCTCTCCTTCGAGCACTACGAGAAGATGACCGACACCGCGCTGAGCCTCGAAGGCAAGGCGAACTACCTCTCGCCGATCATCCAGCTCAACAACCTCTCGACGCCGTTGATGGTCCTGCCTCTCCTGGCCGGCTGGGACACCAGTCACAAGGTGGGTCGGATCTTCGAGTACGACGGGGCCGGCGGCTGCTACGAACGCTTCGACTTCGCGACGATCGGCTCGGGATCACCGTTCGCTGCGAGCACCCTGCGACTCGGCTACAGCGCGGACATCGAACTCGAAGGGGCGCTCGACCTCGGCGCGCTCGCGATCTATGAAGCCGGCGACAACGACCCGAGCACGGGCGGGCCCGACTTCGTTCGCAACATCTATCCCATGATGGTGACGGTCTCGAGCGAGGGCTTCGTGGAGTTGTCGAACGATGACGTCGCGAACCGCTTCCGGGTGATCAACGAGCGCCGCACGCAGTCCGGCGGCGTCGCGGGTGGTTCGCTGCGATGACCAACTACTTCTACGTCTCGCCCGAGCAGCTCATCCGGGACCGGGCCGAGTTCGCCCAGAAGGGCATCGCACGCGGACGCTCCATCATCGCGGCGATCTACGACAAGGGCGTCGTGATGGTCGCCGAGAATCCGTCGGCGTCGCTGAACAAGATCTCCGAGGTCTATGACCGGATCGCCTTCGCGGGTGTCGGCAAGTACAACGAGTTCGATCGTCTCCGTGAGGCGGGGATCCGCTGGGCCGACGGCACCGGCTTCACCTACTCTCGTGGCGACGTCGACGCACGGGCGTTGGCGAACTACTACGCCCAGCACCTCGGCGACATGTTCACCGAAGGCCAGAAGCCCCTCGAGGTCGAGATACTCGTCGCCCAACTGGGCAACCTGGTTCGCCCGACCAAGCTGTACCGGGTGGCCTACGAAGGGACCATCGCTGATGAACCACGCTTCGCCGTGCTCGGTGGCGACGCCGAGACGATCAAGACGCGCTTCGCCGCCTCCGAGGACACGCTCGAGCCGTTGAACACGACCCTGAAGAACGCCGTGTCCGCCCTGGCGGGTCCGGACCGCACGATCGAGGTGGCCGATCTCGAGGTGGGGGTCCTCGAAGACCGAGGCGACCGCCGTACGTTCCTTCGCCTGAGTGACGAGCAAGTGAGTGAGCTCCTGCGCTGAGCGATCGGCAAAGGTCACGCCATGCTGCGACGCATCTACGGCATCGAGACCGAATACGGGATCACTTTCTCGCTGAAGGGCCAGCGCCGGCTCAGTCCTGACGAGGTCTCGAGGTTCCTCTTTCGCAAGGTCGTCGCCTGGGGCCGTTCGAGCAACGTGTTTCTTGAGAACGGGAGCCGCCTCTACCTCGACGTAGGCAGCCACCCGGAGTACGCGACGGCCGAATGCGACTCGCTCGCCGACGCCGTCGCCCAGGACAAGGCCGGCGAGTCGATCCTTCGCGAGCTCGTCGAGTACGCCCAGAGCCAACTGAGCGACGAGGGAATCCGCGGCGACATCTTCCTGTTCAAGAACAACACCGACTCGACCGGCAACTCCTACGGCTGCCATGAGAACTACTGCATCGAGCGGATCGACGACCTGGCACGCCTCGAGCAGGTCTTCATCCCGTACCTGATCAGTCGTCAGATCTTCACCGGCGCCGGGAAGGTCGTGACCAACGCCAAGGGCACGGCGTACTCGATGAGCCAGCGAGCCGAGCACATCTGGGAGTCGATCTCCTCGGCGACCACGCGCAGCCGGCCGATCATCAACACCCGTGACGAGCCCCACGCGGACCCCGAGAAGTACCGGCGCCTGCACGTGATCGTTGGCGACTCCAACATGAGCGAATTCGCGACCTACCTCAAGCTCGGCACCGCCGCCGTGGTCCTCGCCATGATCGAGGACCGCAACACCGTCCTTCGCGACTACAACATGGCCTCGCCGATCAACGCGCTGCGAGAGATCTCCTACGACCTCTGGAGCAAGGAGCCGGTCAAATTGACCAACGGACGCGACCTCACGGCACTGGAGATCCAAGACGACCTCTGCGAGCGCGCAGAGCTGTTCGTGGAAGGCCACGACCTTCCCGACGACCAAGTGCACGCGGTGCGCCTGTGGCGTGAAGTGATCGAGCAGTACCGCAACGACCCAATGGCCTTGGCCGACCGCGTCGACTGGATCGCGAAACTCCAGATCATCGAGCGCGAGCGCGAGCGCAGCGGCGTCGAGTTGAGCGATCCCAAGATCGCGCTGATCGACCTGCTGTATCACGACACCAACTTCGAACGGGGGCTCTACTACCGGCGCCAGGCCCGTGGGCACTTTCGTCGCGTCGTGAGTGACGAGCAGGTCGCCGTGGCCACGCACACGCCTCCGGCCACCACGCGCGCACACATGCGGGGGACCTTCATCAAGGCCGCCAAGGAGTGGCGCCGCGACTACACGGTCGACTGGGTGCACTTGAAGCTCAATGACGAGATGCAACGCACGGTGCTCTTGAAGGATCCTTTCAAGAGCACGGACGATCGCTTCCAGAAGCTCCTGGCCTCGCTCGAGCGCCACGGGTGACCCGACTAACCTTGCAACGTGCCTAAGGACGCTCCCGTCGAACCGATCGTCGTTGCGACGCCTGACGTGGAGCCAACGGTGGGCGCCAGCCCGGTACGCCGGCGACGCCGGCGCCGCGTCGTCGTCGAGTGGGCCATCATCGTCGTCGCCGCGGTGCTCGTCTCGTTCTTCATGCGGACCTTCGCATTCCAGACCTTCTTCATCCCGTCGGCGTCGATGGAGCCGACGCTCCAGATCGGCGACCGCATCATCGTCTCGAAGCTGAGCATCGACTTCGGTACGATCCATCGCGGCGACATCGTGGTCTTCAAGGCGCCGCCGGCGGAGAACTGCGGCGAGCCGGTGACCGACCTGGTGAAGCGCGTCATCGGTCTGCCTGGAGACCACCTGCGCTCCGTCGGCGACACCATCTACGTGAACGGCACGAAGCTCGACCAGACCTGGACCTACACCAAGCCCTTCGGCCAGGCGATCGGTCACGTCACGGTGAGCGCGGGGCACTACTTCATGATGGGCGACAACCGCGCAGACTCGTGCGACAGCCGGATGTGGGGGACCGTGCCGAAGAAGGACATCATCGGCAAGGCCTTCCTCAGGATCTGGCCAGTGAGCCGACTCGGCTTCCTCTAGGCGCGCCCCTAGAATGGGCTGATGTTCGGCGTCAACCCCATCAAGATCATGGTGATAGTCGCCGTGGTCCTGCTGCTCCTGGGCCCCGACAAGCTGCCGGAAGTCGCGCACAAGCTGGGATCCAGCTGGCGGGCGCTGAAGCGCATCCAAGAGCGGGTGGAATCCGAGGTCCGCGAGGCGTTACCCGACCTTCCGAGCTCGGGCGACATCGCGCGCATGGCCCGCAGTCCCGTGAATCTCTTGAACCAGCTGGCCGACCAGGTCGACGCGCGAGAGGCCGCGCCACCCGTGGCGTCCGCGAGTGCGTTCCCCGAGGCGACCGGTTCGACGATGGCCGCCCCTCTGATCACACCTCCGCCATCCACGCCAACGGAGAGGCGCGCAGAGAATCCGACGCTGCCGCCCGATCCGTCGCTGAACTAGGTCGAGCGTGTCGCGTTTCGAAAAAGCCGCCACCGGCATGACCCTGGCCGAGCACCTTGCCGAAGCGCGACGTCGCTTCCTCATCTCGGCGGCGACGGTCCTGACCCTCGGAGTCGTGGCGTTTCTCATCTATCCCCAGATCCTGCACGTCCTGCAACAGCCCTACTGCGCGGCGACCCCGGGACACTGCCGGTTCCTGGTCACCAACCCCCTCGACGGCCTGACCCTGCGGATCAAGATCGGCTTCTTCGGCGGCCTGCTCTTCGCGTCGCCGGTGCTCTTCTGGCAGGCCTGGCGTTTCATCACGCCGGGGCTGAAGGCGAAGGAGCGCCGGTACGCGGTGCCCTTCGTGGGGCTCTCGCTGGTCTTCTTCGTCTCGGGGATGACGGTGGCGTACTTCAGCTTCGGCCACGCCATCCAGTTCCTACAGTCGATCGGGGGCAAGGCGCTCTACACCCAGTACAACCCCAACCAGTACCTGACCCTCTTCTTGCTGATGATGTTCGTCTTCGGCGTGACCTTCGAATTTCCCGTCGTGCTGGTCGCCCTGGAACTGGCCGGCGTCGTTACCCCGATGCAGCTCTTGAAGGCCTGGCGCTACGCGTTGATCGGCATCACGATCGCCTCGGCCGTCTTCACGCCCAGTGGCGATCCACTGTCGATGATGGCCCTGGCACTCCCGCTCACTTTCTTCTACTTCCTCGCCATCGGCATCGGCAAGCTGCTGCGCAAGTGATCGACAGCGCCTACCGCAGTCGGTTCGTCGACAGTCTCGGCTTCGGGCTCGACCGCTTCCAGCTCGAGGCAATCGAGGCGATCGACGAGCACGTCAACGTGCTCGTCAGCGCCCCCACTGGCGCAGGCAAGACGCTCATTGCCAACTACGCCATCGGCCGAGTCCTCGAGCGCGGTGAGCGGGCCTTCTACACCACACCCCTGAAGGCACTTTCGAACCAGA
>JADGOJ010000092.1 GCA_017883045.1 Acidimicrobiales bacterium | reverse complement strand
GATCGCAACGCGGATCTCGTGTCGAACATGGAGACAACGCTCCAGCGCCTCAAAGCAGCAACAGAGGCCTGAATCGGTCTCAACGAGCCCGACTGCCGATCTCCGCTCCGCTTGGGATGCCGACAAAGTGCCGTTCGCGGCGTACGCAACTTTCGCACGCACTCCGTCGAAAGAGAAGCCAGCGCCAGGCGACATCCTCTCCCAATCAGGTCCCTAGGTGAGTGGATCCAGACCCAAATTGTCGCGTCATCGGACAGCAATCCTGCCGGCCCACTGTTTGAAAGCCCGAAGACGCCGCTGGCAAGAAGGGACGACAAGTGGGACGTGTTGTCAACGCAGGCGACATAGTCCCGCGATGATTGGTTGGAATCGTTGACTCTGTCAGTGTTTCTCCGGATCGTCTCATCGCTCAAGTGGCCGGTGCGGCAACGTTCGTCACTGCACTGGATGAGGCTGGACTGAAGAAAGGTGGCACAACTGTGGTGTCGGAGGGCCGACTTCAACGATCCGACTGGAGACTAACCGAGTGGCGAATCTAGATTCGGCAAGGAAGGGCACCGATGATCCCGGCAGTAGAGCGCTTCAGGACTGCCCGTAGACGTCGGGGTACAGGACTTCCATGAAGCGCCATGCGTTGCCGATTTCGGTGAAGCCAAATTTGGCATAGAGAGAGTGAGCGTCGGACGTAAGCAGAAGGAGACGGCGGAGTCCTTGAAGGTCGGGGTGCTCCATTACCTCGTGCATTAGCCACTTCGAGAGCCCCTTGCCACGATGCGGCTCCAGAATGAATACGTCTGCCACGAGTGCGAACGTCGCCTTGTCCGTGACGATACGTGCGAAGCCGACCTGAGCCTCGCCGTGGTAGACGCCGAAGCACATTGAATTGTTGATCGAACGTTCAACGACGGCCCTTGGAATGCCAGGGGACCAGTACGATTCCTCAGAAAGAAAGCGGAAGACCAAATCAACGTCTAGTCGATCTAGGTCCGTCGAGATCTCGTAGCCAACGACGCTCATCGGTATTCCCATGGAGCCATTCTGACCCAACGAAGTCAACAACGGTTTCGCAGTATCAGAGGCCCGACGTAAACCCGCACGTGTCGCTATGCGACGAAGTACTTGGCCGTTGGATGGTGGCAGATGATTGCGTCGGTCGTCTGTTCAGGGTGGAGCTGGAAGCCTTCCGAGACGGTGACGCCGATGCGATTCGCACCGAGGAGGTCGGCGACCTTTGCGTTGTCGGTCAAGTCTGGACACGCGGGGTACCCCCACGAGTAGCGTCCGCCGCGGTACTGCTGGCGAAATAGGCCGGTCAGCGTTGGCCCATCCTGCTCGGCGAAGCCCAACTCCTGACGGATGCGCTTGTGCCACATCTCGGCCAGTGCCTCAGCCATCTCGACACCGAGGCCGTGAAGCATCAGGTAGTCGGTGTAGCGGTTCTCAGCGAAGAGCTCCTGGCAACGCTCCGACACTCGAGAACCCATGGTGACGAGCATGAAGCTCGCGTAGTCGTGTTCGCCACTCTCGACGCTTCGAAAGAAGTCGGCGATGCAGAGAAAGGGCGTCACGTGCTGGCGCGGGAAGGTGAATCGAGTGATCTCGGACTGACGGGTGTCATCGGAGTAGACGACCAGGTCGTTGCCGTCTGAGGCAACCGCGTAGTGACCCCATACCACTTGGGGCACGAGCAGGTTCTCTTCCTTGGCGATCGCGAGTTGCTCACGAAGGGTCGCACTGACGCGCTCTTTGAAGGCGGGATCGTCTTCGCCATCCTCGGGCCGGAACCCCCACTGGTTGCGAAACAGTGCGGTCAGGTTGAGGTAGTCGCTGACCTCGTCGATCGACATGCCCTTGGCGATGCGGCTGCCGAGGAACGGGGGGACGAAGATGGGATTGTCCTGCTCTACCTCCGGGCTGCGCGAGGGCAGGCCCTCTGGTGCCTCGCCGGCCTCGCCTCGTATGCGCCGAAAGACCTTGCGCTCGGAGATCTCGCGGCCGAATGCGGGGTCGTCCTCGCCGCTGCGACGGATCTCGCCAAGGCGGTCGAGCACTCGTAGACCCTCAAAGGCGTCCTTGCCGTAGAAGACGCGGCCCTCGTACACCTCGCGCAGGTCGCGCTCCACGAAGGTGCGCGTCAGCGCGGCGCCACCGAGCAGCACCGGGACATTGCTCATGCCGCGCTCGTTCATCAACTGGAGGTTCTCTCGCATGATGAGCGTGGACTTCACCAGAAGTCCACTCATCCCGAGGGCGTCGGCCCGGTGTTCTTCGACAGCGGTCAGCATCTCGTTCACGCCGACCTTGATGCCCAGATTGATCACCTCGTAGCCGTTGTTGGTCAGTATGATGTCGACGAGGTTCTTGCCGATGTCGTGTACGTCGCCCTTCACTGTCGCGATCACCACGCGACCGCGACCGCCCTGGTCGCTCTTCTCCATGTGCGGCTCGAGGTGCGCAACGGCGGACTTCATCGTCTCGGCGCTCTGCAGGACGAAGGGCAGCTGCATCTCGCCGGTGGCGAAGAGCTCGCCGACTTCGCGCATGCCGTCGAGGAGGATGTCGTTGACAATGTCGAGTGGCGAGGTGCCCTCGCTCATCGCGGCGTCGAGGTCGGCTTCGAGCCCGACGCGCGCGCCGTCGATAATGCGACGGCGCAGCCGATCGTTGAGCGCAAGATCGTCGAGCGCACTGGCATTCGCGCTCGAAGTGGAGACACCCTCGAAGAGGCCGAGCAGCGCCGTCAACGGGTCGTAGTCGTCGCTGCGCCGGTCGTAGATGAGGTCGAGACAGACGCGGCGGACCTCCTCGTCGACGCGCGCGAGCGGCAGGATCTTGGAGGCGTGCACGATCGCCGCGTCGAGACCGGCCTCGGCGGCCTCGTGCAGGAAGACGCTGTTGAGAACCTGACGCGCGGCGGGGTTCAGGCCAAACGAGATGTTCGAGAGCCCCAGGATCGTTCGTACCCCGGGTAGTTCAGCCTTGATGCGGCGGATCGCCTCGATGGTCTCGATCCCGTCGCGCCGTGACTCGACCATGCCGGTGGAGAGCGGCAGGGCCAGGGTGTCGATGAAGATGTCCTGAGGGTCAAGTCCGTAGCGCGAGACCGCGAGGTCGGTGATCGCCCGAGCGGCGCGGACCTTCCAGTCGGCGGTGCGCGCCTGGCCCTCCTCGTCGATACAGGTCGCCACGACCGCCGCGCCGAACTCGGCGGCGAGCGACAAGAAGCCGTCGAGGCGCGTGCCGGGACCGTCGCCCTCCTCGAGGTTGACCGAGTTCAGGATCGCCTTTCCACCGAGCCAGGTCAGCGCCTGGCGGGCCACGGGGGTCTCGGTGGTGTCGACCATGATCGGCACCGAGGACTGCGTGGCGAGTCGACTCATGATCTCGTTCATGTCACTCACACCGTCGGCGCCGGTGTAGTCGACGCAGACGTCGAGGATGTGCGCGCCCTCCTTGATCTGGTCGCGTCCGATGGCGATGCACGTGTCCCAGTCGCCTTCGAGCATGGCCTCGCGGAACTTCTTCGAGCCGTTGGCGTTCGTGCGCTCACCGACCAGTAGCACTGAACGGTCCTGTTCGTACGCGGTGGCCGAGTAGATCGACGCCACCGCCGGTTCCAGCACGGGTGTGCGCCGAGCGGCCCTCAGCGGGCGCACGGCCTCGATGACCCGGGCGAGGTGCTCGGGCGTCGTGCCGCAGCATCCGCCCACGACCTGGACGCCGTACTCGGTGACGAACTTGGCGAGGTGCTCGGCCAGCGCGTCGGGCGTGAGGTCGTAGTGCATCATGCCGTCGACGACGCTCGGCAGGCCGGCGTTGGGTAGGCAGGAGAGCGGCATCGGCGCGGTCTCGGAGAGCTGGCGCAGCGGCTCGTACATCTCGACCGGCCCGGTCGCGCAGTTGAGACCGATCACGTCGATGCCGAGCGGGCTGAGCGCCGTGATCGCGGCGCCGATCTCGGTGCCGGGCAGCATACGACCGGTCAGTTCGATGGTCACCTGGGCCTGGATAGGCACGATTCGTCCGTGGCGCGCCATCGCCCGGTGGCACGCGGCGATGGCGGCCTTGCCCGAAAGGAGGTCGAACATGGTCTCGATGACGAGCAGGTCCACGCCGCCCTCCAAGAGGCCGTACGCCAGCTCTTCGTAGCTGGTCGAGAGGTCGTCGTAGGTGATCTGTCCGAGGGTCGGGAACTTGGTGCCCGGACCCATGGAACCGGCGACGAACTTCGGGGACCCGGGACTCGCGTAGGAGTCCGCGACGCGCCGCGCGATCTCGGCCGAGGCGAGAGCCAGTTCATGGGTACGCTCGGCGATGCCATACTCGGCGAGCACGACCGAGAACGAGCCGAAGGAGTCGGTCTCGATGACGTCGACGCCGACGTCGAGGAAGGAACGGTGGAGCCTCTCGATGGCCTGAGGCTTGGTCACGCTCAGAATCTCGTTGCAGCCCTCGAAGGCCGCGCCGCCGAAGTCGTCGGCGCTGAGATCCTGGAGCTGCAGATTCGTGCCCGTGGCGCCGTCGTAGATCAGGACCCGCTCGGCGAGCGCGGAGAGGTACGGGTCTTGCGCGCCCGGGCGGGCGAAGGGCGGGCGGGCGACGGCTTCCATTCAACACACAGGCTACCGGCGCAGTGATGACTCACTACGCTGACGATGTGAAGATCTACACGCGCGACGGCGACGACGGCACGACGGGTCTCTACTTCGGAGGTCGGGTGGCGAAGAGCTCGGACCCCATAGAGGTGAACGGCGCGGTCGACGAGGCCCAGGCGACACTCGGCTGGGCTCGCTCACTGGCCGAGCCGGGGGGCCGCCTGGACGAGCTACTCATCGCGATTGAACGCGACCTGTGGGTGCTGATGGCCGAAGTGGCGACGATGCCGGGCAACCGACACAAACTCACTGCGGACAAGTCGCTCGTCACGCCGGGGATGATCCTTCGCCTCGAAGAGCAGATCGACGCGCTGTCGTCGGAGATCGAGATGCCCAAGGAGTTCGTCGTGCCCGGCGAGAACCAGTTGTCGGCCGCCCTCGACGTCGCTCGCACGGTCGTGCGCCGGGCCGAGCGCGTCGCCGTCGGCTACCCGCTCGAGGAGTCGATGGTCGTGGGGTACCTCAACCGCCTGAGCGACCTGGTCTGGACGATGGCTCGCTGGGCCGAGGGGCCGCACCACCGCACCGCACGCATTCATCCCTAGAGAGGAACCTGATGTCACCCACCGCTCGAATCTCCACGCCCGCCGAGGCCGGAGCGCAGCCCACGGTGGCCGTGCCCGTCACCTTCGACGACGGTGCGGCGTTCATCGCAGAGTCGGTACCGATGTCGATCGGCGGGGTGACCATTCCCAAGAGCCTCTCGAAGGAGTGGTGCGCGCAGCAGGGCCTGAAGGCCGAGGCCGGCAGCACTGCGGTGCTTCGAACGGTGCAAGGACCGAACGTCGCGCTGGTGAGCCTGGGCTCGACGTACAACTCCCTGGAGAACTACCGGCTCTGCGGCGCCGCGGCGATGCGCTGCGCCGGCGATTCGTCGGTGGCCTTCCTGCTGCCGACCGACGGCATCGAGGAGCCGCGCGCCGCGGCCCAAGCCCTCGTCGAGGGCGCCCTGATATCGGCCTACAACTACAAGAAGGTCGCGCTCGAGACGCTGTTCGACGTCGTGCCGCTCGGCCACCCGTTGCCGTCGGTCGCCGTGCACGACGCCGTGACCGACGGGGTCGCCCGAGGGGTGATCGTGGCCGACGGCGTGAACTGGGCCAAGTACCTCGTCGACGCGCCGGGAGCGTCGATGCCGCCAAGGGAGCTCGCCAAGCGCGTCGAAGATCGCCTCGCGGACGAGCCCTTCGTGAAGGTGGAGTCCTGGAACGAGTCCAGGATCAAAGACGAGCGCCTCGGGGGACTGCTCGGCGTTGGTCAAGGATCGGCGCAGCCGACCCGGCTGGTCTACGCGACCTACGACCCCCGGCCCGGCGTCGCGCTGCCCCACATCGCGCTGGTGGGCAAGGGCGTGACCTTCGACTCGGGCGGACTGTCGCTCAAGCCCCCGACGAGCCAGGAGGCGATGAAAACCGACATGACCGGTGCGGCGGTCGTGATGGCGGCGCTGTCGATCGCGAGTCGGCTGCGCCTGGCGGTGCGGGTCACGGCCATCACGCCGCTGACCGAGAACCTGCCGGGCGACAAGGCCCTGAAGCCCGGTGACGTCCTGACGATCAGAAACGGCATGACCATCGAGGTCCTCAACACCGACGCCGAGGGCCGCTTGATCCTGGCCGACGGGCTCTGTCTCGCGGTCGAGGCGAACCCCGACGCCATCGTCGACGTCGCCACCCTGACCGGTGCCCAGCGCGTGGCGTTCGGTGACGAGGTCGGTGCCCTCTTCGCGACGACCGACGAGTTGGCGAACTGCTTCGCCGCGGCGAGCGCTCGAAGCGGCGAGCAGCTCTGGCGGATGCCTCTCATCGAGGGCTACGAGCCGCATATCGAGTCCGACGTGGCCGACATGAAGAACATCGGCAAGACCGGGAGCGCGGGCATGATCTCGGCGGCGCTCATCCTGCGCAAGTTCACTGACGGACGGCCGTGGGCGCACCTCGACATCGCCGGACCCGGCCGGGCCGAGGCCGCCAAGGGTTACACGACGAAGGGGGCGACGGCCTTTGGCGCGCGAACGATCGTCGAGTTCCTCGAAGCGGTCGCCACCGAAGTGACGACCGACTAAAGCTCGATTCGGCGCACGCGCATCGGCCGGGTGGGCACCTCGCGCGCGAGCGACGTCGAGGCGAAGTCGTGGCCGTCGCCTCGCCCGACGAGCAGCGTACCGAAGAGATCCTCGTCCTCCACGCCCGCCCAATCGAGGACTGCCGCGCAATGCCGGAACCCGCCCCAGAGCGTGGCCTGCCATCCGCTCTCCTCGATCAGCAAGAGCAGGGCCATCGTCGCCATCGCTGCGTCGGTGTGCCAGAAGGGGATGGGCCAGGCCGACGGGTCGTCGAGGCCCGACGTGGCCTTGTCGGGCTCGGCGTAGCGCGCGACGTAGTCCTGGGGCCGCGAGGTGACGAGCACCACGCCACCGGCGCGTTGCAGTCCCGCGGCGCGACGCGAGGTCGAGCGCCACTGGTGGTCGGTCGCGACTGCGAAGTACTTGGCGACCTGCGCCGGCCCGACGGTGTACATCCGCACGCCGGCGCTATTGCCGGCGGTGGGGGACCAGAGCGCCTGGGCGCAGAGGTCGTCGAGCCAGTCCAGGTCGACGGGCGTGGCGTCAAAGGAGCGCACCATGCGCCGCTGGGCGAGGAGTGCGCGGAGTTCCACGTGAAGGGTCTAGCAGGTGAACTCGACGCGAATGTTGACTCGGCAGGTAGGATTTCGGGACACCAAAGGAGCGACCGTTGTCCACACCACGAGATCTGCTGAACGCGGCGAAGGCCGAAATCCGCGAGATCGACCCGCACGAGGTCGCCGCGCGCCTGGACCACTACACCCTGCTCGACGTGCGAGAGCCCGACGAGTTCGAACAGGGCGCGGTGCCGGGCGCGGTGCACGTGCCCCGGGGCAACCTGGAGTTCTCGATCGAGGGCCGCCTGCCCGACAAGAGCGCGTCGATCGCCGTCTACTGCGCCGGCGGCGTGCGATCGGCCTTCGCCACCAAGACGCTCCAGGAACTCGGCTACACCGACGTGGTCTCGGT
>JADGOJ010000091.1 GCA_017883045.1 Acidimicrobiales bacterium | reverse complement strand
GACCGAGCCCGTGTGCAGGAACTCGGCGATCTTGCGCGCCAGGTGCTCGCCGACGCTCGGAATGGCGTCGAGCCCCTTCTCGTCGAGGTGCGCGATCTCCGTTGGATAGCCGGCGACCGCCCGCGCGGCCTTCTCGTAGGCGCGTACCTTGAACGAATCACCGCCCGAGATGGCGAGCAGATCGGCGAACTCCTGGAGCATCTCTGCAGCTGCGTCGTTGGAACGGGGCATCGGGCCGCTTTCTCGCGGGTCGCCAGGACCAGGAAGCACCCGCGGTGACGGCGGACTGCGCCGCACTGTCATCCGGGCGCCGTCACCCAGAGTCAGGCGGCTCTCGCCGTGGCTCTGTGGCTCTCGCGTCTACTCCGAGTAGACACCCCGCGGTCCTCGCCTGTCAAATGACGTGGTCCGCAGTTCGGCGTCGTCGCCCAGCCCTGAATCTGGAGCGGGGACTGCGTCGTCGGCGGCGGACGGACCGCGCACTGAGGACCGGTCACCGGTGAGTCGGGACGCCTACTCGTCGACTCCGTAGCCGTCCATCCGAGCCAAGATCCGGAGCATGACCTCGTCGGCGCCACCGCCTATGGAAGTGAGCCGGGTGTCGCGAAAGAAACGTGAGGTCCACATCTCCTCCATGTAGCCGATGCCGCCGTGGAACTGGATGCAGGCGTCGGCGACCTCCCGTACGAGTCGTCCCGCCTTGAGCTTGGCGATGGACGACAACCTCGTGATGTTCTCCCCGCGCAGCCGAGCTGCGGCGCACGCGTAGTTGAACTGGCGCATGACCTCGACGTCGGCGTTGAGCTCGGCGAGACGGAACTGCAGGTGTTGATTGGCGAGGAGGGGAGCGCCGAACGCCCGACGCTGCCTGAGGTAGTCGGCCGTGCGTTCGAGCGCCCCGTCGAGCGAACCCACGGCCATGTAACTGGCGATCATCCGCTCGGATTCGAACTGGTTCATCTGCTGTTGGAAGCCGTGGCCGATCTCGCCGATGGTGTTGCTCACCGGGACGCGAAGGTCGACGAAGGAGAGCTCGGCGGTGTCCGAAGACCAGTTGCCGAGCTTCTTCAGCTTGCGGCCGACCTGGAACCCCGGAGTCTTGGTCGGCACGATGATCTGCGACATCCCCCGGTAGCCACCCTCGTTCGAGGTGCGCGCCAATAGGCAGATCCAGTCGGCCTGCACTCCGTTGGTGATGTAGGTCTTGGAACCGTTGATGACCCACTCTTCGCGATCGCGCACCGCCGACGTGCGCAATCCGGCGACATCGGACCCGGCGTCGGGTTCAGTGACGGCAATGGAGCAGACCATCTCGCCAGCGATTGCCGGCTCGAGGTACTTCTTCTTCAGCCCCGCGGTCCCGAATTCCGCGAGCGAGGGCGTGGCCATGTCCGTCTGCACCGACGTGGCCATCGCCACCCCGCCGCAAGGAATCCGGCCGAGCTCCTCGCCGAAGATCACCTTGTACGAGTGGTCGGCGCCTTGACCGCCGTAGGCCGGGTCGTACTCGATGCCGAGCAGTCCGGCGCGGCCGAGGGCCCTGAAGACCTGGTGCGCCGGAAACTGTCCCCGCTCCTCCCATTCGTCGACGAACGGGTTGATCTCTCGCTCGATCACCCCGCGAACGGTTCGACGGAACTCCTCGTGTTCGGGTCCGAACTCAATCATCTCTCACCTTTCCCACTTCAAGTCATTGTTTGTCGTTGCTTCGCGTGCCGATTGAAGTCGTTTCGTGCCTCACTCGTTCGTGCGTCTGGACGTGGATAGACCGAGAGCGGTGCGGATGGGCACCTTCTTCGCGTACTCGATCGAACCGAAGCGAAAGAGCTGGACCGCGACGCGCAACACGACGTAGCCGCAGATCATGAGCTCGCCAATGAGCACGATCTCCTCGAGCACACTGAGCGAACCGAATCCGTTGCGAATCATTCCGGTCACCGGGGCCGTGTAGGGGAAGAAGGTGAAGACCTTCACGATCAGCGCGCTGGGGTGGCTGACGATGAGACTCGAGGCGTAGAACGGAACGATGAGCAGACCCATCATGGCGCCGAAGAATCCGCCTGCCTCCTTGGCCGTGGGCATGACCGCGCCGATGGCCACGAGCGTCCCAGTGAAGAGTGTGAATCCTCCGAACAGCACGAGCGCACCCACCACCATCCGTTCGGGGTTGAAGGTGAGCGAAGACAAGTCCAGGTTGGGCAGATTGAGTGAGGTTCGAAAGAAGAGATAGCCGACGACAACGGGGCTGAGGAAGACCGCCATCTGCAGCAAACCCGCCATGAAGAGCGAGAGGATCTTGCCGGTGATCAGCGTGTTCGGATCCACCGTGGTGAGTATCATCTCCGTGACCCGGTTCTCCTTCTCCTCCAGGGTGCTGTTGAGCATTTGATTGCCCAGCAGCACGATGACGATGTAGAAGATGAGCAGGTAGACGAGCGGAGGTATGAGGCCCTGGATGCCGGAGGACTTCGCGCCGTCCTTGTACGTGCTCGATTCAACCTTCACGGTGCCTCGAGCGAGGGCGGCCAACTCGGGCGAGGCGATCTTGGCGTCGGCGCTCAGTTGCAGGATCATCGTGGCCACGCTTGAGTACCTGCCGTTGTTGAAGACCCCGACGTCCTTGCCGTAGACCTTCACGGTCCCACGTGAAGGATTGGCTGGATACTCGAAGAACGCGTCGATCCGCCCGGACTTCACCTCCGCGACGCCCGCCGCGACGCTCGGAGCCTCGGAGCCTCCGAGCTTCTTCACGAGCGCTCCGTTGACGATTCCCGATGCGTCGGTGTAGGTGAAGGAGAACGTCGCTTTCTTCTGCGCCTCGATGCTGCTGTTCGTCTCGCTGCTGCTCAAGGTGACCAGGCCAAAGACGACGGCGATCACCACGGGCACGATCAGGGTGGCGATCCAGAAACGTTTCTTCGTGATGGTGCGACGAACCTCGAATTCGACAACCGTGCGCAGGTTGTGACGGCTCATCGTGAATGGTCCGATCGGCTCTCGTCGCCGTAGACCTTCAAGAAGATCTCGTCCAAGGACAGCTTGCCGGTCGAGAATTCCCAAATCTGCACCCCGGCTTCGACCAGCGCCTTGAGGATGACTGATTCGTCGGTGGTGTTGGCGGATTTCAACTCCGCGTAGTTGCGCTCGCGCAAGGAGACCCTGTACAGGGGGGAGGCGGGGATCGCTCCCGCGTACCGGATCCTGATCGTCGTGCCACCGTAGTGATCCTGGACCTCGGTGACGCTCCCGTACGCCTCCGCGCGACCGTTCTTCAACAGCAGCACACGGTCACACAGTCGTTCCACCTCTTCCATCTGGTGGGTGACCATCATCACGGTCGCCCCAGCCTTCTTCTGATCTTCGATGATGTCCATCAAGAGGCGTCGGTTGACCGGATCGAAGCCCTTGGTCGGCTCGTCCAGTATGAGCAGCTCGGGGTTGTTCATGATCGTGACTCCGAGCTGCACCTTCTGCTGCTCTCCACTGGAGAGCTTGTCCAAACGGACGGTGGCCTTGTCCTCCAGGTCGGTCCTCTCCAGGAACGAGGTCGACCAACTCCTGGCGGCCTGGCGTGACAGTCCCTTCAGGCGACCGAAGTAGACCATCACGTCCATGACGGACTCCTTCTTGTAAAGTCCGCGCTCTTCGGGCAGGTAGCCGAGTTGCCTGCCGTCTTCGGGGCTGAACGGCCGCCCGTTGATGTGGAGGGTCCCCCCTGTCGGCTGGTAGATGCCGAGGAGCGCGCGGATCGTGGTCGTCTTGCCGGAGCCATTGCTGCCCAAGAAGCCGAAGGTCTCACCTCGATTGATGTCGAAAGACAGGCCGTCGATGACGGCGTGACTGCCGAACATCATCGTGAAGTCTTGGATGTGCACTAGCGATTCAGGTCGCGCCTGTGCAACGCCATTGCCCATATTGCGACTATTGCACAACATCCGGAACCCTCCTAGTCGCGACGTCGCGACGACGTGACGCAGCCACGCATCGCGTGCCCGACCGATTCGCGAGACCTCGTGACGGTTCGCACGTCGCTCCGTCGGAATCCGCTGCCTGGGTAGGGTGTCCTTGTGCCGAGGGTTCCCCTTGGTGATCACTTGCCACGATTCGCCGTTGGGAGTGTTTCGATGGAGCGCATCAACAGCCTCGACGCGGTGTTCGTCGCTGTCGAGGACCGGGTCAACGTCATGAACATCGGATCGGCGGCCGTCTTCGAGGGCCCGCCCCCTTCGTTCGACGAGGTGCGTTCGCTATTCGCCGCGAAGATCCAACTCGTGCCGCGATGCCGTCAACGTCTTCGTGAGCCTTCGGGGTTCCTCGGCAGGCCGGTGTGGATCGACGACGGTGATTTCGAGCTCGACGACCATCTGCGCTTCGATGTCCTGTCCTCACCTGAGATGTCTGTCCTCGAGGCATTCGTGGGCGAGTACATGGCGCGCCCGCTTGAACGAAGCCGCTCACTGTGGGAGGCCGCGCTCGTTCACGGGCTGGGCGACGGGCGCTGGGCGATCGTCGCCAAGGTGCATCACTGCATGGTTGACGGCATCGCGGGCGCCGATCTGTTGGCCACGGTCATGGATTCGGGTCCCGACGTCGGGTCGAAAGTTGCTCAGAACTGGACCCCATCGCGGGCGCCCTCGACGCTCGAATTCGCCTGGTTCAGCGCCGCCTCGGCGGCGAAGTCCGCCTTGCGCCACGCCCGCGGTGCGTCGGATGTGCTCGCGCACCCCCGTCGGTCGTTCATACGCGCGCGCCGCGTGCTTGGGGCCGCCAAGCGCCTGTGGTACCCGGTGCGCCGCGGCGCGACGCCGCTCACCGGACCGATCAGCCCGCGTCGGCGCTGGATGACGACACGCGTGGGTTTCGATGACGTCAGGACCATTGGCGACGCCCTGGGTGGAACGGTGAACGACGTCGTGGCGGCCGCCGTGACGTGGGGATTCCGCGAGCTGCTGGAATCGCGTGGCGAAGTTCCGGATGGCCGCACCGTGACGGCCCTGGTCCCGGTGTCGCTGCGCAGACCCGACGACGACTCTCGTCTCGACAATGAGCTCGCCAATGTGCACGTGCTCCTCCCGGTTGGCGTCGAAGACCGCGTTGCGGCATTCCGCGCGGTCCACGCCCAGTTCGACGACCTGAAGGCCTCGAGGGAGGTTGACGCGACCGGCGTGGTGATGCACCTGGGCGACTACGTCCCGCGGGTCGTCGCCGACGGGCTCGCGCGCGCGATCATCCGTCGCCAGCGGAAGGTCGAGGTGGTGGTGAGCGACGTGCCGGGACCTGGCCTTCCCCTCTACTTCGGCGGTCGCCGACTTCTCGAGGGATATCCCTATGCGCCGATCGCCGGACACGTCCGTATCGCGGTGGCGATCTGGTCGTACTGCGAACACCTCTACTTCGGCGTGACCGGAGACGGTGACACGGTCAGCGACCTTGGGCGTCTGGTGTCGGGAATCGACGACGGGTTCGCGGGTCTCGTGGCCGAGGCGGCGAAGGGGTGATCGGGCCCCGCCTTCGCCGATCCGTCGGCGAGTCGATCGGCCGATCCCTCGGGTGCACGGTGCTCGACGTCGACGACGCCCCGCCCAGCCCCGCCCCGTGGGGACTCTGGCAAGATGGGCCAGCGGAGGCTTCGAGACCCGAACAGGGAGAAGGCAGGACGATCGATGTGGGGATTCCTTGCTGATTGACGGCGATCTCAGCTTCGGCGACGGCGACGTCGCGAACCAGGCCCGCGCGGTCGAGGCGGCCGGCTACGACGGCGCGTGGGCGGCCGAGGTCGGCCACGATCCGCTGTTGATACTTGCGGGAGCCGCGCCGGCGACGAAGCGACTCGAACTCGGCACGGGGATCGTGGTCGCGTTCGGACGTAGCCCCATGATCACCGCGATGATGGCCAACGACGTGCAGTTGCTCTCCAAGGGTCGGCTGCTGCTGGGCCTCGGTTCTCAGATCAAGCCCCACATCGAGAAGCGCTACTCGATGCCGTGGTCGCAGCCGGCGGCGCGCATGCGCGAGTACATCCTCGCGCTACGCGCCATCTGGTCGTGCTGGAACGAGGGCACGCCGATGAACTTCCGCGGGGAGTTCTATCGTCACACGCTGATGACGCCGTTCTTCAGCCCCGCGCCCAACCCCTTCGGCGCTCCGAAGATCTTCCTCGCGGCGGTCGGCGAGTTGATGACCGAAGTCGCCGGTGAAGTGGCCGACGGCCTGTTGGTCCACCCGTTCACGACCGAGCGCTACCTGCGCGAGGTCACGCTACCCGCCCTTGAGCGGGGCCTCGCGAAGGCCGGCCGATCCCCCGAGGCCTTCCAGATCTCGTACTCGGGACTCATCGCCACCGGTGTCACGGAGGCCGAACTCGAATCGGCCAAGGACCACGTGAGGTCCCAGATCGCCTTCTACGGCTCGACGCCCGCCTATCGCGGCGTGCTCGAACTGCACGGCTGGGGCGACCTGCAGACCGAGCTCAACACGCTCTCGAGGTCCGGGGACTGGACGGCGATGGGCAAGTTGATCGACGACGACGTCCTTGAGACGTTGAGCGTCGTCGCTCCGGTGGGCGATGTCGCGCGTCGGGTGCACGCGAGGTTCGGTGACGTCATCGACCGTTTCAGCCTCTACGTGCCCTACTCGCTCGATGACGACTACCGCAGCGAGATCATTGCCGGACTGAGAACGTCGGTCGGCGACTAACGCTGTCGGTCAGCTTGGCGCAGGCGGGCGACGCTCCCTTCGCCAGACGGACGTGAGTCCCGCCAGTCGTCGTCGAGAGCGGCGATCTTCACGTCCACCAGCCTGAGGGGCCGCGCCACGCGACGCAACTCGTTGTCGGTGATGTCACCGGGTGACTAGCAGCCCTCCTCGGTCACGCCAGCCACAGTGCGCCGTCAGGCCCGATCGTGGCGGCGAGTCCCACGATGCTCGAACCGTCCGGGGCACCGATCAGCGCGACCCGGTGGCCGTCGCCGAGGCCGAGCTTGGCCGCGAGCGCAGTGGGCGAGTGGCCGGCGGACATGAGCGCGAGTGCAATTGCGCTGTGCGAAACAGCGCTTCAGAGGGCGAGGCGCGCAGTTGGCGAGTGCGCGTTGGGCTCGAGGTGCGAGCGACTCCGTGCAGAGCGCGACGGGCTGTGCTAATCATGGGGAATCGTGACCGGGAGGGGTCTATGGCCGCATTCGACATGAAGAAGTTGTCGACAACCGACAAATTGGTCGCTGGCGCCGGCGTCGTGGCGCTGATCTCGTTCTTCCTGCCGTGGTACGGGGTGTCGTCTGGTCTCTACAGTGATTCGGTCAGCGGATTCAGCTCGGGCTACGGCTGGATCGGCGCGTTGTTGATCGTCGCGGCGGCCGTCTATCTCGTGGGGATTCGCTCGGGATCGAACGTCCCGAAGTTCTCCTACGGGCCCGGCGTGGTCGTGCTCGGTGCCTCGGCGATCGGCACCTTCCTGGTCGTGCTGCGGTGGTTGACGTTGCCCAGCGGCAGCGCGTCGATCGGCGGCGTGACGTACCTGAACTACGGCCCGCGCGTCGGGATCATCCTCACCCTGATCGCCGGGATCGTGCAGGTGGTGTGCGCCTTCAGGCTGTTTCGCACGTCGGGTGAGGCGGTGCCGTGGGCCGGCAAGGGAGGCAAGAAGCCGTCCGAAGGCACCCGGTAGCGACGTCTAGAAGAAGTGCTTGCGGCCACCGATGGCGTGGCCCATGGCGCCGAGGACCCAGAGTCCGAGTCCGACGACGAGGGCGATCACGCCGAGCGTGTACAGGATAGAGATCTTGGCGACCGCGCCGATGATGATGAGGATGACGCCGAAGATGATCATGTGTACACAAGTGCTTTCTAGCGCCGAAGGCGCC
>JADGOJ010000090.1 GCA_017883045.1 Acidimicrobiales bacterium | reverse complement strand
GATGTGCGGTGGGCGGTGGAACGTCAGTGCTGGCACGATGAGCACACTACTTGTGGAGACAAGTGAAACCGGGTCCACTGCGGTTCCGCCTGGGGTCCGAGCTCGTGGTGGCGCCAAGGTGCGAGCGCCGGGACCCCACGGACACGGTTGGCGCGTGTCCTACGTCGGCTTTCAGAGCACGGTGACGGCTCGCGCGTCAATGGCGATTTGCAGGTCTCCGAGCGACAAGAGGTGCTCGCGGCTGTGGGAGTCGCTGGAGAGCCGATAGGCCGACACGCCCGTATGGGCCCGCTTCGCCTCGTACATCGCGACGTCGGCCCTTCGCAGCAGCTCGACCTCGCTCGAGACCTCGCTCGACGCCACGGCCGCGCCCATGCTCGCATTCACCCGGACCGAGACCCCGTCGAGCACGCAGGGGTCGATCATCACCTCGAGCAGTTCGCGCGCGATGCCCACCAGCTCCTCTTCCGAGGCGACGAAGTCGGTGAAGGCGAACTCGTCGCCACCGAGTCGCGCCAGCATCCCGCGCCCACCCAGGCGGTTCTCGAATCGCCGGGCGAGCACCGAGAGCAGCTCGTCTCCCGCGATGTGGCCGAGCGCGTCGTTGACCTCCTTGAAGCCGTCGAGGTCGATCAGGATCACGCCGGTCTTCTGGCCGCTGTCCTCGTCGAGATTCTCGTCGACCCGTTCCAGGAGCGACCGGCGGTTCGCGAGGCCGGTGAGGGCATCGGTATGCGCGTCCTTCTTCGAGGTGGCGGCCATACGGCGCTCCTCGACGAGCGTCATCCACATGCGACCGATCATGACGCCCAGGGCGGCGAGCGCCAACGTGAGGACGACCCACGAGCGGTCCTGGCGCACGAAGGCGACGCCAATGACGCCAATGGCAAGGAGCCCCGACCCCACGGGCACCAGGACGATGCCGAGCGACGTCTCGACCCTGGCGCGCGAGGCCAGGGTCGAGCGACGATCGCGCGTCGAGGCGGCAAGTCCGATCATCCAGTACCCGATCACCCACGTCGCGTCGAGGAACGTGCCGCCCGTGTAGGTGCCGTTCGCGCTCTGGTTGAGGTAGACCACGTCGCCGACGACGAACCACAGCACCCCGGCCATCAAGAGCGCCGTCGACCAGTTCGGCCGGTACCGGTTCGGCGCGAGCCCGGCGATGAGGAGGGTGAGGACCACGAGATCGCACAGCGGGTAAGCGAGGGTGACGATGACCTGGGCTGGCCGGCCGCTCACGTGCAGCACCGGCTCGAAGAAGAGCGCGCCGGCGAGTGCCGCCATGGCGAGGCCCGTGATGACGCCGTCGAGGCGGACGCTGACGTGCCCTCGGCCGAGTCGTCCCTGGGTGAGCAGCGCGACCCCGACGATGAACGCGACGTCAGACGCCAGGTGGAAGTAGTCGCTGGGCGCCGGATTCGGCATCGGGTGCATGTTCTGGTCGTGGAGGGTGTAGACGAGCGTGGCGACCAGGTTGAGCGCGACGCCCGCGGCGTTGAAGAGCCAAGCGGTGCGCACCGACGGCGAACGCCGGGCCCTCAGAACCATTGGGATTATGGGCAGCGCGAATGCGACATCCTCGATCCAGCCGTCCCAGAAGGTGCTGTAGCCGTTCACCCGGTGCACCAGCAGCGTCGAGAGGCTGTAGCCGACGACGAAGAGGGCGATGACCGCCTGGGCCCACCGGTCGTGCAGGAGCGAAGCCAGGACCTGTGACTTCGTGCGTTCGAGAGACGGCCCGACGCCGACGACTTCGCTCGTCGTCGCGACGAGGGGCTCGTAGCGGTTCCTCGCCTTCGCCCGTTCCCGGAACGCCCTCGTGTGGCGTGCGACTTGAGAGTGCCCTTGCGTGAAATCAACCATTGATAAATTGTCTGCAAACAGCGACAAGCTGAGGCCTACGAACCCACAACCTTTGACCAAATCTTCCTCGTCGAGTCGATTCCGTCTCTCCGGGCGAGCCGCATGGCCCCCTCTGACCCTTATTCAACGCCTCTCGACCGGTCGCCACCGCTCGCCCGGGTGTCTAGGACAGCCCGACGACCATGCCGAGCGCCGCCAAGAAGAGCGCCACCGACAGGACCAACCCCAAGGCGAACCGGCGCGCGAACCTGGCCCCGCCCGTGGCGAGGGCGACGGCGCACTTCACGATCGAATTGGAGCCGATCGCCGCACCAATGGCCCACAGCGCCTCGTGCCAACCGAGGTTGCCGTGGGCGAAGAGGGTCGCGGCCGACAGGGCGCCGCCGTGGGCGTCGGCGAGCCCCGCGGCGCCCGCAGCGATCACTGCGCCTCGGGGACCGAGGCTCTGTGACCCCCATCGCCCGGCCAACAGCGCCAGAGTGAGGATCGCCGCGAGCACGAGGGCCGGCAACAACGAGAAGGGGTGACCGCCAACGACGCGCGGCTCGCCAGCCACGGCCGAGACCTTGGCGGCGGGGACCCCTCGCGCATCAGTCGAGACCTTGGTGGCGGGGGTCCTGCGATACCCGAGCCACGCCATCAGCGAGAGGCTCGTCACGCCCACGATGATGGGCACCACGAGGCGCAGGGCCAGCGACGGGCTCACGACGATCATGACGAGGCCCAGTTGGACGAAGGTGGCCACGCTCGACAGTTGCGCGGAAGCGACGGCTGACGACAACTGCTCGGTCGTGCGGCTCAGTCGGCCCATCGACGCGGTGGCGGCGGTCGCGGACACGAAGCCACTGGCCAGACCGGCCGCGAGGAGACCCAGCTTCGGGCCCAGCGCGCGCACCGCGATGTAGCCGAGCCAGGAGATGCCGGTCAGGGTGACCACGATCAGCCAGATGCGCGACGGGTTCAAGACCCCGTAGGGGCCGATCCCGCGTTTGGGCAGGAGCGGCAGCACCACGAAGGCGATCACGAGGAACTTCAGGGCGTCCTGCAACTCGATGTCCGACACGGCGCTGCGCACGAAGCGGTGCATCTGGGCCTTGCTCGCGAGCAGCACGGCGATCACGATTGCCAGCGCCGCCGCGAGCGCGGCGTCGCGGTAGCTCAAGGCGCCCAGCAGATAGGTGGCGAGAGCCGAGACCTCGGTCGTGGTGCCGGGGTGCAGCCGACTGGTGCGCCAGTAGCCGAGCAGCACGAGCGCCGCCACGGCGACGAGGCCCCCCAGCACCATCCACCCGCCCAAGTTGGCGCAGAGCGTTCCGGTGATCGCCAGCAACGCGAACGTCCGCACCCCGAACGCCGCGCGGTCGCCCCTACGCTGACGGCGTTCGCGCTCGGCGCCGAGCAAGAGGCCGATGGCGAGGGAGTACACGTAGGCCAGCAGGTGTGCAGTGCTCACAGTGACGTGTCTATCGCTCTTTGTTCAACCGCTCCAACACGCAGCCCCGAACAGCGCGGCGCCGTCGATGTCGACGGTCAAAGCTCAAAGGCCAGCGGCGCCCAGGGCCCGGTGGATGATGCTCGCGCACCACGCAACCGCGTTGGCATTGACCGACCCCAGCGCCGATCGACTCTCACCGCGAACGGCGATCACCGTCACCGCGACCGCGACGGCCGCCAGGAACGCCACGATCAGCGCGATGATCACGATTCGGCGCCGCAGCGACTTCGCCCTGGCCAGGTCCTCGGCCGGAATATCGCTCAGCGTGACCCCGTAGAGGGGTTCACTCTTTTCGCCGCGCGCTTCAGCCATGTCGCACCTCGATCGGTCGCAGGATGGGCCCTCACCTATTCCTACAACCTGGCGCCAAGCCGGCATAACACGTCGCGTTCGTGCGACCTCGCACCACGTTCAGCCAGTGGTCTGCGTCGACGAGTCATCGACCCGCCGAGCGCCACCTGGTTACTTGTCGAGTTCGGCCAGGACCTCGCCGATGATCTTGGTCGTTGTGTGGGTGGGGATCTGATCGCCGCCTTCGGCCTCGGCGACGTCCGCGGAGAAGGCCTCGACCGAGGGATTGCCCCCGACGAGCACGTGGCGCAACGCCTCGCCGCTCGCCTCGGGGTCCGCGAGCGCCTCTAGTTCCTTGGCGACCGCGTGATCGGGTGAGACGGCGATCTCGTGGACGACGTGCATGGCCTCCTGGCGACCGGTCGCGGTCGAGACGGCCGGCGCCCGGTCGGGATTCTGCTCCAGGTCCCACTCGGCGAGCGCCTCGTTGTAGCCGCCCTCGCCCGGGTGCAGCACTCTGGTCGTCGGCGCGGCTTCCGTCTCGGCCTCGACACCGGCAGCGGCACCCTCGACGTCGTCGCCTTCGTGATGGCGTTGGGCAACAATGGGAACCACGAGGCTCCCGTCGGTGTTTCGGACGATGGCCATGTCTTCATTCCTTGTAATCGTAAGGGTGTCTTCCAGCGTACGAGGGTGGCCGCGGTCTCCGAGCGCCGCTCCAGAAGCCATGGAACGTCCGCGCGCAGAGGACTCTGCGCGAATAGGGTCAGCGTGCCCTGAGCTTCGCGTCCAGCTCGCTGACCAGGGAGCCGAGTGCTCCTCTCGAGCTCGCGCGCCTCGGCAATCGCCACAGGACCCCGCGAACTTCCCTCGACGCGTGGGCGAGTTGCCAGCGCACCTCGTTGGCGACCGCCGCCGGATCATGAGGGAAGGCCAGCCCGACGGCCCTCGCGGCGTAGGCCGGGGCGCCGAGCGCGTGGGCCGCCATGTGGGCCACGCCCGCCGCCTGACCCGCGGCCCGCGCGGCGGCCACCGCGGCGGGGTCGCCGACCTCGCGCGCGGCGGCGTGCGCGCGCGCCGACAGGGTGCGGACCTCGCCGATGCGCATCTCGCCGCGGGCGAAGGCCCACACGCCCTCGAGGGCGTCACGCGGGCGGGTGTCGCCCGGGGTTCGCGCCTCGAACAGGACCAGCGTCCGCGCGGCGCAGTCCGCGGCCCACACGGCCAGCACCCGACGGTCGTCCTCGCTCAGGGTCAAGGCACCCGGCTGGCGTTTCATCACCCATGATTCTGCCATTGACTCGGACGGCGCAACTGCCAGCGCCCGTCGCCTCTCGAGAGCGGACGCTCGGAGATCCGAGGACTTCCTTTCTCAATGGAGGTAGGAACTTATGATGGGCCAATGACGGTGGCCCTCGTACCGACCGACGACGTGCTCGCGGACGTCCTGCCGTCGCCGACGCTGCTCGCCAACGGCATGGCCGTCCCCGAGCTTCGCTCGGCGTTCCGGCGCATCGAGAACTGGCGCAACGTGCGAGCCGTCGCCATGGTGTGGGTCTCGACGGGCCTGCTGGCCTACCTCGGCGTCCGCTTCGGCCCGCTGGCGGCGCTGGCGGTGTTCGTGCTGATGGGCCCGACGCACGCTCGTGTCGCGATCTTGATGCACGAGGCGGCCCACAAGCTGCTCTTCTCCAACAAGCGGGCCAACGACCTCGTCGGCAAGTGGCTGCTCGCCTACCCCGCCTTCGTGCCGATCACGCTGTATCGGCGCAGCCACTTCGCCCACCACCGCGAGGAGTTCGGTCCCGACGAACCGGACATGGCGTTCTACCGGGGCTACCCCTGCGAACCGCGCGACCTCCTGCGCCGACTGGTGCGCGACGCACTCGGCGTCTCGGGCTACAAGAACCTCAAGGCCCTCGTCGTCGCGACGACCAAGCGCTCGAGCCAACGCGTCGCGCTGTCGATCTTCGCGGTCCAGGCCGTGCTGTTCGGCCTGCTCTGGCTGGGCACCGGGGCCTGGTGGTCGTACCTGGTGTTCTGGTGGCTCCCGTGGATGACCCAGTGGCGCGTGCTCAACCGACTGCGGGCCATCGCCGAGCACGGCGGGATGTCCCAGAGCGACGACCGACGGCTCACCACCCACAACGTGACCCAGCACTGGCTGGCGAGGTTCTGGTTCGTCCCCTACAACACCGGCTGGCACCTCGCCCACCACGTCGACATGGGCGTACCGTGGCACAACCTGCCCGCGTACCACGAGGAACTGCAGCGCGCGGGCTACGTCACCGACCAGATCACGTTCAAGAACTACCTCGAGCTGTGGCGTTCCGCGACCACCCTTCCACCCGACGAATCCGACTGGTGACTTGAGACCCGGCTCTCCCCCGCCACCCGCGAGCCAGCGCCGGTCCGGTCCAGTCAGGTCGACGGCGGCCCCGCGCCGGGACGACGCAGGTTCTCACGCGACGACACGATGAAGAAGCGTACGTTGAAGTCCACGGTCGTGCTCGATCGAACCATCGGCCGAGCCGTCTACCGGCTGCATCGCCTGCTGTACCGGCTCACGAGGGGGTTGGTCGGCCACCGGAGCCCGCTGGGGCCGATCCTCCTGCTAACGACCACCGGCCGCCGGTCCGGCCGGCTCCGCACGGTGTCGCTGCTCTACTTCACCAGGGACGAGAAGTACTTCGTGGTGGCGTCCAACGGTGGTCGCCCGGGACATCCCAACTGGCTGCTCAACGTGCGCCAAGAGCCCGGCGTCGCTCTGCAGGTCGGGGCCCGACGGTTCGGGGCAGTCGGACGCGAGTTGAGTCCTCCGGAGCGTGAAGTGCTGTGGCCCGCACTCACCGCCTTCTACCCCGGTTGGGCCCACTACGCAACGCTGACGGACCGCCCCATCCCCGTCGTGCTTCTCGAGCCCCACTCCTGAATAGTTTCCGCCCACGACAACCTCGGCCGATGATCGAGCATGAGTCTGTTCCAGGGACCTAACGCCCGCCATCGCCGACTGAGGTATGGCGAAGCGGTGCTACGCCTGCAGTCCCCTCAGGAGAATGTCGCGACGCCGCTGATGATCGACTGCCTTGACAGATCGGCCGCCGACTTGCAGGCCGCAACGAATTGGGTGGTCGTCATGTTGATGTAGATGGTCGCCCTCGACGTGGCCCCGTGGTTGGCACCGGCGAAGGACCCCTTGACCCTCGCGGTTCCCCCGGTGTTGGGAAGGGTGAAGCCCGCGTCACCGTGGCTGTCGGTCACTGGCGTGTAGCCCGAAAAGGTCGCTGACGTCGAGTGGATGGTCTTCGGGGTCCACTGACCGGTTCCGGCGGATGGCTCGGAGCTGAGCAGGTCCACGCAACTGTTCGTGGGCCGGTGCAGGACGGCGGTCACCGACCCGCCTGCCACGCGCTTGACGTTGGAGCGGGTCGTTGTGCAGTGGCTCGCCTTGAAGCTGAACACCTGGGTCTCGGAGCTCGTGCCGACGTGGCGCACGGCAGGATGATACGTGATTGACCCGGTGATCTTGGTGCACGTCACGCCGCCGGTTGCTACCACGACCTTCGGATGCTTGGTGGCACCGAGGGCCGGTGATCCTCCGACTGGGGCCAGCGAGAGTACGGTGATCACTGCGATCGAGACCGTCGCGCCGAGACTCCGACCAGTTTGCCTGCCCGGTGCCGAGGTTCTCATGGGCCCAGTATCCAACGCATTCCTACGTGGGGCCAGGGGCTTTGGTCCCAATTGACCAGTGCAGAGGATTCGTTGACGGTCCTCGACGGCAATCGCGGTCAGGTCGAGCGCCACCCCAGCCTCTCGTGGCAATCCTGCGACAGGCACCAGGGCGGGGCCATCTCGTTCTGGTGTCGATGCCCGCCGCCACCTTCACTCCATCACCGACCGTCTTGTCGTAGATGGTCGCCTCGGTCACGACGATTCCGCTTCCGTAGGCTGAGTGCGAGTCAAAGCCTTCTCGCACGCAGCGAGCCAATCGGCCGCCCCCGAACCTCTGGTCAGTGCGTCACTTCGCTATCTGGAGCAGCCCGACTATCCCCACGACGTAGATCACCGTCGCCAGTATCGAATCTGGCCCCATCCGTTTGGGTCGGGTAGGTCGAACGATGACCCCGCCGACGTACATCACGGTCAGCGCCAATCCCAGGGCGGCCAGCCACGCGTTGGCGTCGCCCGTCGTCGGCAGTACCGGCTTGGCTGCCACGAGGTCGGCGACCACGAACAGGCAGAGTTGGAACGCGTTGCCCCCGAACACGTCGCCGATCGCGAGCTGATGGTCACCCAGGCGCACCGCCTCG
>JADGOJ010000089.1 GCA_017883045.1 Acidimicrobiales bacterium | reverse complement strand
GTCGCCGCGCGCCTGGACCACTACACCCTGCTCGACGTGCGAGAGCCCGACGAGTTCGAACAGGGCGCGGTGCCGGGCGCGGTGCACGTGCCTCGGGGCAACCTGGAGTTCGCGGTCGAGGGCCGCCTGCCCGACAAGGGCGCGTCGATCGCCGTCTACTGCGCTGGCGGCGTGCGATCCGCCTTCGCCACCAAGACGCTCCAGGACCTCGGCTACACCGACGTGGTCTCGGTCATCGGCGGGTTCAACAAGTGGAAGGACGAGGGTCTCACGTGGACGACACCTCGCACCATGTCCCAGGAACAGCGCGTGCGCTACCACCGCCACCTCTTGTTGCCCGAAGTGGGCGAGAAGGGCCAGATGAAACTGCTCGACTCGAAAGTGCTCTTGCTCGGTGCGGGCGGTCTCGGCTCTCCGGCCGCCCTCTACTTCGCCGCCGCCGGGGTCGGCACCATCGGCATCATCGACATGGACGTCGTGGACTCGTCGAACCTCCAGCGCCAGATCCTGCACAACATGGAGCGCATCGGGATGCGCAAGGTGGAGAGCGCCAAGCTCACCCTGACTGCCATGAACCCCGACCTGAAGGTCAACACCTACGACATGCGCCTTGGCGCGGACAACGTCCTGGACATCATCGACGGCTATGACGTGATCGTCGACGGCACCGACAACTTTCCTACGCGCTACCTCGTCAACGACGCGGCGCTGCTGAAGAACATCCCGGTCGTGCACGGCTCGATCTTCCGCTTCGAGGGGCAGGTCACGGTCTTCAATCCCTACATCGGGCCGTGCTACCGCTGCATGATCCCCGAGCCGCCGCCCGCCGAGATGGCCCCGAGCTGCGCCGAAGCCGGCGTGCTGGGCGTGCTGCCCGGCATCGTGGGGTCGATCCAGGCCGTCGAGACGATCAAGCTGCTCCTCGAGCTCGGTGATCCCCTCGTCGGGCGACTCCTGACCTACGACGCGCTCGACCAGTCGTTTCGAACCTTCAAGGTGCGGCGCGACCCGTCGTGCCCGGCCTGCGGCGAGGATGCGGGGCCGATCCAGATCGCCGAGTACGACGACCTCTGCATGCCCCACCCGGTGAGCGCCTAAGCCATCACCACGATCGTGCCGGCGAACCGGTCGTGCAGGGTCCGCTTGTGGGAGTCGTACAGGGGGAAAAGATCATCGGCGGCGCTGACGAGGAAGAGGACGTCGATGGTGTAGCGGCCCGCGACCAGCACAATGACTGCCTGGTAGGCGGCGACGAAGGCCCAGCGCTTCAGCGCTTGCTGGGTGCTGATGGCCTGGCCGCTCGCCTGGTCGCGAACTCGAGTCGCGGCGACTCGGTTGCCGATCGTCTGTCCTCTCGATGAGGCGAGCAGCTTCACCAGGTAGACGCCCTGGACGGCGCTGGAGGCGACGAAGCCGATCAACACGCCGAACGAACCGAAGATGATGAAGGCCAAATAGGTCGGGAGCAGCAGGATCAGGTTGTCGGCGAAGGTGGCCCCGACGCGACGCCACCAGCCCGCCAGCATGAGACCCGTCTGGCTGTCCGCGACCCCCGTCGTCGACGGCGTGGCGCCACAGACGTTGCAGGTCGAGCCGGTCATCTGAGAGCCGCAGTTGGAGCAGTACATCCGTCCATCTTGCTCCAGCGAGCGCCTGCGTCTCGGCTCTTGCCAACTTGGGCGCCCTTCGCGCTTTAGGCCTGGGCGCTCAACGCCTATCGTTGACGGCGTGGCGTCAGCTGATCCAACGACCGAGCGCACGACGGATTCGGGAATCGAGGTGCGACCGGTCTACGACGCCCAGGACCTCGAGGGCTTCGACGAGGCGACCCAGCTCGCTCGACCGGGCGAGTACCCCTACACCCGCGGCGTGCAGCCGACGATGTACCGGGGCCGTCTGTGGACCATGCGCCAGTACGCGGGCTTCGGATCCGCCGAAGCGACCAACCAACGCTTCAAGTTCCTCCTCGACGCCGGCCAGACCGGCCTCTCGTGCGCGTTCGACCTGCCCACGCAGATGGGCTACGACGCCGACCACGCCCGCTCGGAGGGCGAGGTCGGCAAGGTGGGGGTGGCCATCTCCTCGCTCGACGACATGCGCCTGCTGTTCGCCGACCTGCCCCTCGACGAGGTGACCACTTCGATGACCATCAACTCGACGGCCTCGACGCTGCTCTTGCTGTACCAGCTGGTCGGCGAGGAGCAGGGCGTGCGCGGCGACCAGCTGCGCGGCACGATCCAGAACGACATCTTGAAGGAGTACGTGGCGCGCGGCACGTACATCTACCCGCCGCGCCCCTCCATGCGACTGATCGTGGACACCTTCGCCTACTGCGCCAAGGAGATGCCGAATTGGAACACGATCTCGATCTCGGGCTACCACATCCGCGAGGCCGGCTCGACCGCGGTCCAGGAGGTCGCCTTCACCCTGGCCAACGGCATCGCCTACGTCGAGGCGGCCCTGGCGGCCGGACTTGCGCTCGACGACTTCGCACCGCGCCTGAGCTTCTTCTTCAACGCCCACAACAACCTCTTCGAGGAGGTGGCCAAGTACCGCGCCGCTCGCCGCTTGTGGGCCACGATCATGCGCGAGCGCTTCGGCGCGAAGGACCCCAAGTCGATGATGTTGCGTTTCCACACCCAGACCGGCGGATCGACGTTGACGGCCCAACAGCCCGAGAACAACATCGTGCGCGTCACCGTCCAGGCCCTCGCCGCCGCGCTCGGGGGGACCCAGAGCCTGCACACCAACGGCTTCGACGAAGCGCTGGGCCTGCCGACGGAGCGCGCCGCGAAACTGGCGCTGCGCACCCAGCAGGTGCTCGGCTTGGAGTCGGGCATTGCGGACACTGCCGACCCGCTGGCCGGTTCGTACTACGTCGAGTCGCTGACCAACGAGGTAGAGCGTCTCGCGCGCGATTACATTGACGCCATCGATGCCCGGGGAGGGGCGGTCGCGGCGATCGAGTCGCGCTACATGCAAGACGAGATCGACGCGGCGGCCTACGCGTTCGCCCGCGGCGTCGACCGCGGCGACAAGGTCGTCGTCGGGGTCAACCGCTTCACCGAGTCGGAGTCGACCAAGGCCGACGTGTTCCCCGTCGACGAGGCCCAACAGAGGGCGCAGGTCGCGAGGGTGTCGGCGCTGAAGACCTCGCGCGACAACGACGCGGTTCGCGCGGCCCTCGAGGACGTGGCGAGCGCCGCACGCGGCTCATCGAACCTGCTGTACCCGATGAAGACGGCCTTGGCGCGCATGGCGACGCTGGGCGAGGTCGCCGACATTCTGCGAGCGGAGTTTGGCGTGTATCAGCCGAGCTAGCGCCCGAGCGGCTCGGCGAAGTGGGTCACCTCGGGCTTGTCGCAGTAGAACGGGTGGGTGAGCGTGCGCCACTGCTCGAACAGGTCGGAGTCGCGAAACGCCTTGTGCGCTGCGACCGATGACCAGCGCACGAGCAGGAGGTAGATCGAGTCGTCCTCCTCTTGGCGTCGCACCTCGGCGCCGAAGCAGTCGGGCGCCGATTCGATGATGGGCAGGGCCCGACGCATCGACGCCTCGAACTCCTCCTCACGACCGGTGGTGACGGGCAGGATCGCGTGTTCAAGGATCATGAGCGGGACACTAATCGGTGACGGAGGGCGTCGTCCTTGGCCACCTTGATCGCGGTGTGGGCGAGGGCGATCGCGCCGTCGATGACGGCACGATCGGCCTCGGGCGTGATGCACGCGGCGGTGAATTCGGGCTGGTGGTTCACCGCACCATGGGTCGGGATCTTCAAGAGCGGATGAATGGAGGGGACCACGAGCGACACGTTGGCCATGTCGGTTGAGATGGTGGGCTTGGCGGCGCCCGCGTCGTCCAGCTCGAAGTCGCGCCCGAGCGACTCGGCGGCGCTGCGGTAGTGGGCGAGGATCTCGCGGTCGCTCTCCATGTGGGAGAACGCGTTGCCCAGCTCCTCGATCGAGAGCGACGCGCCGGTCGCGAGGGCTCCGGCCTCGAAGCAGGCGTTCAGGCGCATGCGCAACTCCGTGAGGCGTGCGCTGGTGAGCGACCGGGCCATGTACCGCCCGACGGCCCGACTGGGGATGACGTTGGCGGCCGAGCCCCCCTCGACCACGATGCCGTGGACCTGGTCACCCGGGCGCAACTGCTGGCGCAGCAGCCCGGTGGCGACCTGGGCGATCGTCAAGGCGTCGAGGGCGTTGATGCCCTCCCACGGCGCCGCGGAGGCGTGCGCCTCCTTGCCCGAGAAGGTCACGTCGAAGTGGTCAACGGCGAGACAGGTGGCCTCGAGACGCTCGCTGGGCCAGGGGTGGATCATCATGGCGGCGTGGGCATCGTCGAAGTAGCCCGCGTTGACGAGGTCGATCTTGCCGCCGCCACCCTCCTCCGAGGGTGTGCCGAGCAGCGTGACCGTGAGATCCAACTCGTCGGCGACGGCGCCGAGCCCGATGGCCGCCCCCAGCGACGACGCGGCGATAATGTTGTGGCCGCAGGCGTGACCGACGTCGGGCAGGGCGTCGTACTCGGCGCAGTACACGATGTGCAGCGTGCCGTGGCCCTTGGTGGCGCGAAAGGCCGTCGGCAGCGACGCGATGTCCCGCTCGACGTCGAAGCCCGCCGCTTCGGCGGCGTTCGCCACGGCCTCGGCGCTCTGGAACTCCTCGTAGCCGATCTCGGGGTGGGCGTGGACGAAGTGGCTGAGTTCGACCAGCGCGGCCCGGGCCTTGTTGATCGCGACGGTGGCGGTGTCGATGGCGGTCATTCGATGACCACGACGACGTCACCGGCGCTCACCGAGTCGCCCGCGGCGACCTTGATGGTCTTGACCACGCCCGCCTTCTCGGCATTGACGGAGTTCTCCATCTTCATCGCTTCGAGGATGATGACGGTCTCGCCGGCTTCGACCTGCTGTCCGACCTCGACGTTGACCTTCACGACGGTGCCCTGCATGGGCACCGTCACGTTGTTCGAGCCGCTGCCCACCACCCCGGCGTGGTGTTGGCGTCGGGGTTTGGCGGCGGTGCTGTGAGCGCGCGGCAGTCCGTCGTCGCCCGAGTCGGGGATCCACAGCGCGACGGTGACGCGGCGTCCATTCACCTCGGCCGTGACCTCCTTGCGGACGCTGCCCTCGCCGACCGACACCGCGGCCATGGCGGGCGCGGGCAGGCTTGAGAAGTCGAGGTCGGTCTCCACCCATTTCGTCGAGTGGGTCCCGTTGACGAACTCCTCGTCGCAGAGGATCACGACGTCGGCCGGCAGGGTCGTCGCGACGCCTTCGATCAGGGTCTCTTCGATAGCGCGCAGCATCCGGCGTCGGGCCTTCTCGCGGTCCGAGCCCCAGACGATCAACTTGGCGATCAGGTTGTCGTAGTACTGCGAGATCGTGTCGCCAGCGTGGTAGCCGGCGTCAAGGCGCACCCCGGGGCCCGACGGCTGGTCGAAGCGGGTGATGGTGCCCGGCGACGGCGCGAACTTGCCTCCGGAGGGGTCCTCGGCGTTGATCCGCACCTCGATCGCGTGACCGGTTCGAACGATGTCCTCCTGGGCGAAGTCCAGCTCCTCGCCCGCCGCGATGCGCAACTGCCACTCCACGAGGTCGAGGCCCGTTACGAGTTCGGTGACGGGATGCTCGACCTGGAGCCGGGTGTTCATCTCGAGGAAGTAGAACTCACCGTCCTGGTAGAGGAACTCGACGGTGCCGGCGTTGACGTAGCCGCAGGCGCTGGAGACCTTCACCGCCGCCGCGCCCATGGCCTGGCGCACGTGCTCGGGGAAGTTCGGCGCCGGCGACTCCTCGATCAGCTTCTGGTGACGGCGCTGGGCCGAGCAGTCCCGCTCGCCGAGCCAGAGGGTGTTGCCGTGGCTGTCGGCGAGCACCTGCATCTCGATGTGGCGGGGCCAGGTGAGGTAGCGCTCGACGTAGCATTCGGGTCGGCCGAAGTAGCTCTGCGCCTCGCGCTGGGCGCTCTCGAGGGCCGAAGGCGCCTCATCGGCGGCGTTGACGACCTTCATGCCACGGCCGCCGCCGCCGTAGGCGGCCTTGATGGCGACCGGCCAGCCGAACTCGTCGCCGAAGGCGACGACCTGGCCGGGGTCGCTCAGGATCTCGTTGCGACCAGGCACGCCCTCGACGCCGGCCCTCTCGGCCGCGAGTCTCGACGAGATCTTGTCGCCCATGATCTCGATCGCCTCGGGAGGGGGACCGACGAAGGTGACCCCGCGCGAGGTGATGGCTCTGGCGAAATCCGTGTTCTCCGAGAAGAAGCCGTATCCCGGGTGGACGGCGTCGGCGCCGCTGCGCTCGATCACGTCGAGGATTGCCTCGGTGTTGAGGTAGCTCTCGGCCGCGCTCAGACCCCCCAGCGCGTAGGCCTCGTCGGCCAGGCGCACGTGCAGGGCGTTTCGATCGAGCTCGGAGTAGACGGCCACGGTGGTGATGCCCATCTCTCGACAGGTCCGAATGACGCGGACCGCGATCTCGCCGCGATTGGCGATGAGGACTTTCTTCAGCACGCGAACCTCCGTCTCCAGCCTGTCATTTTCTACCACCGGTCACCCAAACCCTAATGTTTGTGGGTGGCTTCAATAATCTGGCGGGTCGAGCACTTTGGCGAGATCGATTCGACCAACACGTGGTTGGTGGCGCGCGCCAAGGAGGATGCCCCCGAGGGACTCGTCGCCTACGCCGACTTCCAGAGCGCCGGACGCGGACGCCTCGACCGCCAGTGGGAGTCACCGGCCGGGGCGTCGCTGCTCTGCTCGATACTCCTGCGACCCCACGTCGAGCCCGACGACCTGCAACTCGTCGTGGCCTGCGTCGCGCTGTCGGCACGGGCGGCGCTCGTGCGTCTCTGCGGGGTGCGTCCCATGCTCAAGTGGCCGAACGACCTGGTCGTGGGCGACGCGAAGATCGCGGGCCTGCTCGCCGAGATCGTGACCGGTGGCGATGGTCTCGCCGTCGTCGGCGGCATCGGCGTCAACCTCACCAACGGTGGTCCCCCCGACGTCCTCGCGACCAGCGTGCTCGAGCAGTCGGGCGTCACGATCACCCCGGTCGCGCTGCTCGACATCCTCCTGGACGAACTGGAGATCCGCCGTCCGAAGCTCGACACCGTCGAAGGTCGGGCCGAACTGCGCGACGAGTACCATCGGGCGCTCGCGACCATCGGACAACTGGTGCGCGTCGAACTGCTCCAGGGCGCCGTGAACGGCGTGGCGACGTCGGTGGACGGGTCGGGTCGGCTGGTGCTCGACGTCGACGGCGCGATGATGACGCTCTCGGCGGGCGACGTCGTGCACGTGCGCTCCCACGGGGGCGGCGCAGCGTGAATCGCCCCATCCGCGTGCTCGTGACCGGCGCCGGCGGTCAGGTCGGCGTCGACCTCGTGGACGTTCTGCGGGGCGTGACGCCCCTGGGCGGCGACGCCTCGTTCCTGCCCGATGGTCGGGCGATCGCCGTCGACGAGTTCGAGGTGCTCGGGCTCACCCACCACGAGCTCGACATCACGGACCGCGACGACGTGGTTCGGGCCGTCACCACTGTTCGTCCCGACGTGATCGTGCACCTGGCGGCCTACACGGCCGTCGACCGGGCCGAGAGCGACGTGAAGGCCTGCTTCGCCGTCAACGCGACCGGCACTGAATCGATGTCGCTCGCCGCGAGCGAGGCGGGGGCGCACCTGATCGCCATCTCCACCGACTACGTCTTCGACGGCACCAAGGGCGCCGCGTACGTCGAAGACGACCCGACCAATCCGCTCAACGTCTACGGCGCCTCGAAGCTGGCCGGCGAGCTGCTCTGTCGTGACGAGGACACGATCGTGCGCACCTCGTGGGTGATGGGTGTGCGGGGAAAGAACGTGGTGCACGTCATCGCCGACCGGGCGGCGGCGGGCGCGTCGGTGCGCTTCGTCAACGATCAAGTGGGCACGGTCACCGTCGCGAGCGACCTCGCGAGGTCCCTCGCCACGATGGCGCGAGAGCGCCCCGGGGGGACCTGGCACGTGGCCAACACGGGCACGAC
>JADGOJ010000088.1 GCA_017883045.1 Acidimicrobiales bacterium | reverse complement strand
ACGGCTCGCGGGCCCCTTCAGCGCCTGTCCGTTGATGATGGGCGAGACGGCGACGACGTCGTCGCGACGTCGTTCGAGGATTGCGCGAACGCCCGGCACGCTGAGGATCGGCGCGATCGAGATGAGCGGGTTGGACGGGGCGATCACGATGCGCGTCGCGCCCTCGAGCGCGTCGATGACCTCCTCGGTCGGCTGGGCGGTGCCGGCGCCGACGAAGTCGATCGACGTGACCGCGACGTCATGGTGACGACGCACGAAGTACTCCTGGAAGCTCAATCGGCCGACCTCGGTCTCGAACTCGGTCGCCACGACGTCGTTGGTGACGGGCAGCAGGCGGACCATGACGCCGAGGCGCGTGGAGAGTTCCCGAGCCACTTCGGTCTTGGTCGCGCCTTCGGCCAGCCGCTGCGAGCGATAGAGGTGAGTAGCGAGGTCTCGATCGCCCAGCTGGAACCACGCGGCGCCGCCCAGCGCGTCGAGTTCTTGCATGACGCGCCAGCTCTCACCCTGCAGCCCCCAGCCGAGCTCGTCGTTGTTGAGTCCGGCCAACGTGTAGTTGATCGTGTCGAGATCGGGACAGATCGTGAGCCCGTGCAGCACCAGGTCGTCACCGACGTTCACGATCGCCGTGATCTCGCGCGGGTCGATGCCGTCGCTCAGTGCGCGCAGCAGTCGCGCGGCGCCGACGCCGCCGCTCAGAACGGTTATCACCACCGGAACCTTAGGGGCGCTTGGGTATCATCGAGTGCTGTGAGCGATAACTCCCCAGTTGCCGGCTGGCCCGGCACACCCAGCGTCGTGCTCTTGCGGCTCGACGAGGGGGTGGTGGAGAGGGTGCTCGAGATCGGCGACCTGGACGCCGTGCGACCGTGGGCTTCGGTGTCGAAGATGGCCGTGTCGTTGGCCTTCGGCGTCGAGAGCGACTGGGGGACTCACAGTTTCGCCGAGAGCCTCGGGCCCCGCGGGGCGACGCTCGCCAATCTCCTGTCGCACTCGAGCGGGCTGGGCCTCGAAGAGGGTGACCCCACCGTCGACGTGGCCGCCAAGCGCGTCTACTCGAACTGCGCCTTCGACCATGCGGTCGACGCGATCGTCGGTGAGAGCACCGCCGCGACCTGGCTCGACAATCGGTTGTTCCGACCCTTCGGCATGACCGCGACTCACCTCGAGGGACGCCCCTCCTCGGGCGTCGTCGGGTCGACGAACGACATGGCGAGGTTGGCGGTGGCGTGGTTGCGACCCGACGGCATCGCGCGCACCACGCGCAACCAGATGATCACGCCGTTCCTGCCCCTGCTCGACGGCATCGTGCCGGGCTTCGGACGGTTCTCGCCGTGCCCCTGGGGACTCGGCCCCGAGGTGCGCGGCGACAAGCGCCACTGGATGGGGGACTGGCCCCCGGCGAGTTTCGGGCACTTCGGCCAGAGCGGAACGATGATGCTGCTCAACGCCGATGAGCGACTGGGTCTCGTCGCGACGAGCACCGAGCCCTTCGGCCCGTGGGCCGTCAAGCTCTGGCCCGAGTGGACGAGCGCCATGCGTCAGCTGGCCCTTGTTTCGTGACACCTTCAACGCTTCGAGTCGGGCTGGATCTTGACGGGTCGCTCGAGTCCCTGGGCAACTCGATGACCGACCTCGCCGATGCACTCGACCGCACCGGCCAATGCGAACTCGTCAGGTTCCGCACGCAGTCAGCATCGACATCGTCGAACGAGACCCGACTCGCCCGGCGAGGACTCTGGGCACCGTTGTGGCGCCGGAGCCTCGGACGTTCGATCGACGGCTTGCTGCCCCGGGTCGACGTCATCCACGTCGCGGGCCTCGCGACGCCCCCGACCAAGACGATCCCGCTGATCATCTCGGTCGACGACCTGCGACCACTGCGCGAAGAGACGCGCACGCACCAGCGCATCAACCAGTTGCGCCGGGCCGTCGCCCACGGAGCGTTCCTCGTCGCCTCGAGCCGCAGCGCGAGCCACGAGGTCCTCGACGTCCTCGGGGTTCAGCGAAGTCGGGTCGTCGTCGTGCCCCCCGCGGTGCCGATCGTCGAAGTGACCGTGTCGGGCGAGGACCTCGTGGTCAACGTCACCGGGCTGGCGGACCTCTTCCTCGCGCTCGCGCCCGAGCTCGTCCGCTTCGCCCAAGCCCACGGGTCGCGGGTGGTGGCGCTGACCAGCGCCGAGGTCGGGCAGCGGATCCGCGCCGGTGGCTCGCAGGTGACGGTGCTGCCGCGTCGCGACGCCCGGACCGCACTCGCCAACGCCCGAGTGGTGATGCACATCTCGGACGGGGCCAGGTTCCCCTCCTTCGCGATCGCGGCCCTGGCGGCGGGGGTGCCGACCATCGCCCGGGCCACCGAGATCAATCGCGAACTCCTCGACGGCGCCGCGGCGCTCGTGGGATCGGACGACGAGGCCGTCACCACGCTCGATCAGGTGTGGTCCAGCGAGTCGCGCCGGGCGATCATGGTCGCCGCCGGTCGCTCGCGCTCCATCGACTTCGCGCCCGACACCGCCGCGCGGGCCTACGTCGCGCTCTATCGCGACGTCGTGCGAGGCTGGTCGTCGTGAAGCGGACCCTCACCATCTCGATGGATCAGCTGTACCGTCGCCAGCCCGGCGGCATCGGCACCTACGTCCGTGGACTGGTCCAGGGACTCGCCGCGCTCGACGACCCGAACCTCGAGGTGCTCGGACTCGCCCCCAGGGGAGTGGTCCCGCGAGACGCCGCCGAGCTTCCGCTGCATCGCGTCGACGCACCCTTGCCGCTCGCGCTCCTGACGCGCCTGTGGCCCGTGTGGCCGCTCGGCGTGCCGCGCCAGTCCGACGTGGTGCACGCCACCTCGATGGCGGGGCCCTACGCCGGCGGCGCGGTTGGCGCGGTCCACTCCGTCGCGATGCACGACCTGCTGTGGCGCGACGAGCCCGGCGCGACGACGAAGTCGGGCATCCGGTTCCACGAACAGCGACTGCGACTCATCGCTCGTCGAGTCGACCTGCGCGTCTTCGTCACGGCGCCGGGACTGCGCCCGCGACTGATCGACGAGGGGATCGACCCCGCTCGCATCCACGACGTGCGTCTGGGGGTCGACGACGACGGCACGGACCCCGCGAGCGAGCACGACGTGCGCGCCCTCCTGGTCGAACACAACGTGCGCGGACCGTTCACCCTCTACGCCGGGACCCGTGAACCGCGAAAGAACATCGAGCGGCTCGTCGCGGCCCACGCCGTGGCGCGCGTCGCGAATCGCGAGCTCGGCGACCTCGTGCTGGTCGGCCCGAGCGGCTGGGGCGGGGTGTCGACCGGCCGCGCGACGGTGTTGGGGCTCGTCTCGCGAGCGATGCTGAAGGGCCTCTACCGCGACGCCGCGGTCGTCGCCTACGTGCCGCGGGCCGAGGGCTGGGGACTCCCGCCCGTCGAAGCGCTCCACGCGGGCGCCCGGGTCGTGGCGAGTTCGACGACGCCCAGCGTGGAGGCCAACTCCGAGGTGGTCCACGTCGATCCGCTCGAGGTCGAATCGATCGCCGAGGGCCTCGCCGCGGCCCTGGCCGAGGGCGACGACGAGGCCAGCGTCGCGAGGCGGCGGCGCTCGGTGGCCGGGCTGACCTGGCGCAACGTCGCCCTGGACCACCTAGCGGGCTGGCGGTGAGAGTCGCCCTCGACGTCTCGGCGGTCCCGGCGCGCATCGCCGGCGCCGGGCGCTACGTCGTCGAAATCGCGCGCCGGCTGCCTCTCCTCGGGGTGGAGACCACGTTGGTCACTCGCCGCGACGACGCGTCGCGTTGGCACCAGTGGTCGCCCGGCGCGTCGATCAGCCCGATCGTCCCTGACGACCGGGCCAGGCGACTGGCCTTCGAAGCGTGGCGACTGGGCAGGAGCGAGCCGGCACGGCACGTCGAAGTGTGGCATGCTCCCCACTACACCATGCCCCGACGTGGTTCGACCCCCACGGTGGTGACCATTCACGATCTCACGTTCTTCACGAATCCCGAGTGGCACGAGCGCTCGAAGGTCGCCTTCTTCCGTCGAGCCATCAAGTACGCGGCCACCCACGCCGACGTGCTGATCAGCGTCAGCGACTTCACGGCGCGCCAGATCGAGGAGTTGATCCCCCGTCACGCGCCACTGGTCGTCGCGTCGCTCGGGGTCAACCTGGAGCAGTTCACCGCGGACTCGTCACGCGATCGGGACCTCTTTCACGCCCACGGGCTGGCCGTCGACGTCCCGTACGTGTTCTTCCTCGGCACGATCGAACCTCGAAAGGGCCTCGACGTGCTCTTGGAGGCCTTCATCGACGTCGCGCGCTCTGACGAGTCGATCGAGCTCTGGCTCGCGGGCCAGACGGGGTGGGGGATCAAGGAGTTCGACCAAACGCTCGCCCGACACCCGGCGGCGTCGAGGATCCGGCGGCTGGGCTTCGTCGACGACGCGGTCCTGCCGGCGTTGCTGCGCCAGTCGAGGGCCGTCGCCTACCCCTCGCGCGGCGAGGGATTCGGCCTGCCCGTGCTCGAGGCCATGGCCTGTGGCGCAACGGTCGTCACCACGAGCGAGACCGTGATGGCCGACGTCGCCGGCGACGCGGCGTCGCTCGTCCCGGTCGGCGACGCCCTCGCCCTCGCCGACGCGCTGTCGCGCGTGGTCGCCGCGAGCGCCGGTGAGCGGTCTGAGCGCTCGGTGCGCGCGCGTGCGCGAGCCGAGCGGTTCACCTGGGACGCGTCGCTCGGCCAGCACCTCAGGGCGTACGAGATGGCGCGGACGAAGTCATGAGAGCGCTCGTCACCGGCGCCAATGGCTTCGTGGGGCGACACCTGCTCGCCCACCTGGCCCAGTACGGCGATAGCGCGACCGGCGTCGATCGCGATTGTGACGTCACTGATTCGAGCAGCGTGCTCGAGGTGCTCGAGCGCACGCGCCCCGAGGTGATCTACCACCTGGCCGCCCTGACCCACGTGGGGGACTCGTGGAAGAACCCCGTCGAGTTCACGAGGGTCAACGTGATCGGCACGAAGAACGTCCTCGACGCGGCCCGCGCCGTCGTGCCCGACGCGACGGTCGTGCTCGTGAGCTCGGCCGACGTCTACGGCATCGTCCGCGAAGAGGAACTTCCCATCCACGAGACCTTCCGGGTGGCGCCGGCCAATCCCTACGCCTCGAGCAAGGTCGAGGCCGAGCACGTGGCGCACGATTCCCATCGGATGTGGGGGCAGCGCGTGGTCATCGCTCGGCCCTTCAACCACGTGGGCCCGGGTCAGTCCGTCCAGTTCGTCGTGCCTGCGCTGGTCGACCGTCTACTCGAGGCGCTCGAGACCGGGGCCGACGAGATCTCCGTCGGCGACCTCTCGACCCGTCGCGACTTCAGCGACGTGCGTGACGTCGTGCGCGCCTACCGGCTGCTCGACCAGTACGGTGTCGCCGGCGAGGTGTACAACGTGGCCTCCGGTCACGACGTCGGGCTCGATGACATCGCGGCCCAGCTCGTCGAGTCGATCGCGCCGGGCGTGCGACTGGTGCGCGAGGAGTCGCTCCTGCGCCCGGTCGAGGTGCCGGTGATGCGCGGGAGCTTCGACAAGATCCACGAGGTCTGCGGCTGGGAGCCGACCATCCCACTGGCGACGTCACTGCGCGACGTCATCGAGGACCTGCGCCAGCGCCGCGCCGCGCGCTAGGAAACACCGCTCGAAGCGGCGGTTTGGACCGCCGAACCCGTCCCGGGCGCCTTCGGGCGCCAACTAGCCTTGAAGGACTGATGGAATCTCGTGCTCCGGCCGTTGTTGCCGTCGTCGTTACCACCGGTTCTGGGCCGGGTCTAGAAGCCACCGTGGCTTCTCTGGCGGCTCAGAACTACGAGGAACTAAGCCTGCTCGTCGTGGCGAACGGGGAGGCCGAACACGTTCCCGCGCGGGTGGCGGCGGTGGCGCCGAACGCCTACGTCAGGCTGCTCGAAGAGAACCGGGGCTTCGGCGCCGCGTGCAACGAGGCCGCCCTGATGGTGGAGGGCTCGGCCTTCTTCCTGTTCTGCCACGACGACGTGCGCCTCGAGCCCGACGCGCTGCAACTGATGGTGGAGGCGGCGTTTCGGGCCAACGCCGGCATCGTCACCCCCAAGGTGGTCTCCTACGACGACCCCCTGGTGCTCTTGCACGTCGGTCAGACCTGCGATCGCTTCGGTGTCGTGCACGAGCGCGTCCAACTGGGCGAGATCGACCACGGTCAACAGGACCTCGAGCGCGACGTCTTCGTCGCGCCGGGCGGGGTGACCCTCGTCAGGTCCGACCTGTTCGCCACGCTGCGCGGCTTCGATCCGCTGATCCTGATGCTGGGCGAGGACCTGGACCTCTGCTGGCGCGCCCAGATCGCCGGAGCGCGCATCGTGGTGGCACCGCCCGCGAAGGTGGCCCACCGCGAGATGACCGCGAGCGGGTCACGGCCGGTCACGGCCGTCGGCACTCGTCGCGCCAGCCTGCAGGACCTCCAGCGACGACACCAGCTGCTCGTCGTCGCCACCGGTTGGGGGCGACGCCACACGATCATGACGCTGTCGATGCTCCTGGTCATGGACACGATGGAGCTGTTTCTTGCGCTGCTCGGGCGCGACCATGACCGGACCGGAGCGATCCTCGGTTCATGGCGCTGGCTGTTCAACAACCGCAAGCGCATTCGCGAGCGCCGTCGCCAGCGTCACGAGATCCAGGTGCTGAGTGACGCGCAGCTGCTGCGCTTGCAGGTCGGCGGCGCCAGCCGGCTGAAGCGGTTCTTCCTGATCCTGCTGCGCGAAGGACTCGACCGCGCGCGCGGCATCCTGCCGCCGGCACCCGCGCACCCGGAGCCCGCCGAGGACGAGTCCGACGGGGTCGGGTTCGCCGCGGCGTTCGCCGAAGAGGAGGAGTTCGACGAGATCCCCGAGAGTCCGCTGCTCGAACTGCGTCGACGCCCCGCCCGCGTGCTCACCTCGTTCCGCTCCCAGGCGACGGCGGTCGTCGTGGTGCTCGTGATGTGGCTCATCGGTTCGCGCAACCTGGTCGTGACGCACCTTCCCCTGGTCGGACGGCTGGCCCCGCTGGACTCGTGGTGGTCGACGTGGCGACACTTCTTCGCCACGTGGTCGCCCAACGGCGTCGGGACCGGAACGCCCGGCATGCCCGGTTACGGCGTCCTGGGCGTCGCGGGCACCTTCGTCTTCGGTCGCATGGGGGTCCTGCCGCGAGTGGCGCTGATCTTCGCCGCGCCCCTCGGGGCCCTGGGCGTCAGCCGCCTCTTGCGCGCGAAGGTGTCGAACCGGGCCCGGGTCATCGCCTCGTTCGCCTACCTGGCCTTCCCGCTCGGGCTCAACATGATCAGCCAAGGCCGGGTCGACGTCCTGGTGGTGGTGGCGGGGCTGCCCTTCATCGTCCGGCGCCTGTTCGAGCTGATGGACGTGCCGGGATTCCGGCTGCGCCGCTACAGCGAACCCGTCGCCTTCGGGCACCGTGGTTGGCGCACGAGCGAGGCCGGTCAGCGCATGGTCGTCATGATGCTGATCGCCGTACTCACGTCGGTGGCCCCGGCGACGCTGGTGGTGGTCGCGCTCGTGATCGTCGGCATCGCGCTCGCGCGGCTCTTCGAGCCCGACGAGGGCATCGGCTTCGCCCGTTCGGGGCGGTTCCTCGGCTCGCTGCTCTTCAACGTCGCAATCCTCCTCTTGCCGCTCAGCGTCGACGTGCTGCTGGCCGGTCGACGGGCGCCCGGCGTCTTCGGCCTGGCCCGCGGCCCGTGGTCGACCGCCACGTTCCTCGACATCCTGCGCGGCGCCGACGGAGGCTTCGGCGCGACCTGGCCCGGTTGGTTGCTACCCCTCGCGGCGCTGCTGGCGCTCTGCCTGTGCAAGGGCGAGCGACGCCGCATCGCGCTGAAGCTGGCGACGATCGCGACCTTGACGGTGGTGCTCGCCTCGCTCGACGCGCGCAACTGGATGGGATCATTCGCGCCCGACCTCGACGTGCTGCTGGTGCTCTACGCCGTGATGATCGCCCTGCTGATCGGGCTCGGCATCAGTGCGCTCGAGAACGACCTGCGCCAGGCGGGCTTCGGATGGCGACAGATCGCCGCCGGTCTGACGGTCGCCGCGCTGGTCGTGGCGACGGCACCG
>JADGOJ010000087.1 GCA_017883045.1 Acidimicrobiales bacterium | reverse complement strand
CCGTCAGTATCGAACAGCAGCACCGGGTGCTCGAGGCGCTGAACGAGGCCGAGGTGTTCGAGCGCTTCCTGCACTCTCGCTACGTCGGCCAGAAGCGATTCGGCCTCGAAGGGGGCGAGTCCACGATCGTGGCCCTGCAGACCATCCTCGACGTCGCCGCCGATCAGGCCACGAAGGAGGCCGTCATCGGCATGGCGCACCGGGGTCGGTTGAACGTGCTGGCGAACGTGGTGGGCAAGTCCTACAGCGACATCTTCTCCGAGTTCGAGGGCAACCTCGACCCCGAGAGCGTGCAGGGCAGCGGCGACGTGAAGTACCACAAGGGCGCACGCGGCGTGTTCAAGAATCCGCGCGGCGCCACCATCGAGGTCTCGATGGCCTCGAACCCCTCGCACCTCGAAGCCGTCAGCCCGGTGGTCGAGGGGATCGTGCGAGCCAAGCAGGACATGGTGCTGCGCCCGAGCGACGGGACCAACGTCCATCAGCCCGAAGGTCACTACCCCTACCTGTCGATCCTGATCCACGGGGACGCCGCCTTCGCCGGTCAGGGCGTCGTCGCCGAGACCCTCAACATGTCCCAACTCTCGGGCTACCACGTGGGCGGGGCAATTCACATCGTGATCAACAACCAGGTCGGCTTCACGACCGCCCCGGACTCGGCGCGGTCGAGCTTCTACCCGACCGACGTGGCCAAGATGATTCAAGCGCCCATCTTCCACGTCAACGGCGATGACCCCGAGGCCTGCGCGCGCGCCGCGCGCCTCGCCTACGACTACCGCGAGACCTTCCATCGCGACGTCGTGCTCGACATCGTCTGCTATCGGCGACACGGCCACAACGAGGGCGACGACCCGAGTTACACCCAGCCCCAGATGTACAAGATCATCGACCAGATGCGCTCGGTGCGAAAGATCTACACCGAGACCCTCGTGCGGCGTGGCGACATCTCGATCGAGCAGGCCGAAGAGGCGCTGAACGACTTCAACGCTCGTCTCCAGAGCGTGCTCGACGAGGTGCGCACCGTGCCGGTGCCCGAGCTCAAGGGCGTCCCGGTCGCTGAGGTGCCCGTCGACGCGCCAGCACCCGCGACCGGCGTCGAACGCGCGACGCTGCTCGAGATCGCGCGCGCCACCGTGAGCGCGCCCGAGGGGTTCACGATCCATCCCAAGCTCGAGCGCCAGTTCGCCCAACGACTCGCGCTGCTCGAGACCGGCGAGGTCGACTGGGCCCTGGGCGAGGCGCTGGCCATCGGCTCGCTGGTCTTGCAGGGCTCGAACGTCCGACTGATCGGCCAGGACTCGCGACGCGGGACGTTCTCGAACCGCCACGCCGCCTTGATCGACTACGAGAATGGGGCCCAGTTCGTGCCGCTGGCCAGCATGGGCGCGCCAGGCTTCTTCACGGTCCGTGACTCGTTCTTGAGCGAGTACGCGGCCCTGGGCTTCGAGTACGGCTACTCGGTCGAGGCCCACAACACGTTGGTCGCGTGGGAGGCGCAGTTCGGCGACTTCGTCAATGGCGCCGAGATCATCATCGACAACTTCCTCGTGGCCGCCGAGGACAAGTGGGGCCAGCTGGCCAGCCTGGTGATGCTCCTGCCCCACGGCTACGAGGGCCAGGGCCCCGAGCACTCGAGCGGTCGCATCGAGCGGTTCTTGTCGCTGTGCGCGCGCAACAACATCCGCATCGCCCAGCCAACGACGTCGGCCCAGTACTTCCACCTGCTGCGCAGTCAGGTCGCGCGCGAGCACCCGACGCCGTTGATCGTCTTCACCCCCAAGTCGATGCTGCGGGCGGTGCAGACGCGCTCGCCGCTCAGCGAGTTCGAGAGCGGTTCGTTCCAAACCGTGCTCGTCGACGTCGCGAAGGATCCCTCGGTCGTCACGCGCGCCGTGCTCGCCACGGGCAAGGTGGCCCACGAGGCCATCGCGCGTCGCAACGAGGCGGGTGCCGATGCGGTGGCCGTCGTTCGCGTCGAGCAGCTCTACCCGTGGCCGGGCGAGGCGCTCGGCGTCGCTCTGGCGCAGTTCACGAAGCTCGAGGAGATCGTGTGGCTGCAAGAGGAGCCGGAGAACATGGGTGCGTGGCCCTTCGTGCATCGCCAGATGCACGACCAGTTCCGTGGCGCAGTCGTTCGACACGTCGCGCGCGCCGAGTCGGCGAGTCCCGCCACCGGCAGCGGGCTCGTCCACACCGCCGAGCAGGCCGACCTTCTGCAGCGGGCCATCGGATGAGCCCGACCCGGTCCCACCGTCTTCGCGTGGTCGTCGACGGCTCGAACTTCGCGACCGAGGGTCGGGTGACGCCGAGCCTCGTGCAACTCGATGAGGCCGTGCGCGCGTTCCTCGAGGAGAATCCTGGTGCCGAGATGATTGTCGTGGCCGACGCCAGTTTCGCGCACCGCGTCGCTCCCGGCGAGCGCGATCGCTTCAAGGAGGCCGAGCTGGCCGGCGAGATCGTGACCCCGCCGGCGGGGGCCGTCGGACGGGGCGATGCCTTCATCTTGAAGATCGCCGACCGCATCAAGGGCGTCGTGTTGAGCAACGACTCCTTTCAGGAGTTCCATGACGACTATCCCTGGCTCTTCGAAGAAGGCCGCCTCATCGGCGGCAAGCCGGTCCAGGGCGTCGGTTGGGTCTTCACGCCACGGCTGCCCGTGCGAGGCACCAAGTCCACGCGCACCGTGAAGAAGCTGTCGGTGACGCTGTCCAACGGCGCCAAGCCGGCCATCGGCACCACGCTGACGCCGGTCAAGGCCGCCAGGCCTCCCGCCAAGAAGGCGCCGACCAAGGAGCCAAAGACCCCGGCGAAGACGGCCAAGAAGGCAACCAAGGTCGACGAGACCCCCGTGAAGAAGGCGGCGAAGAAGGCCGCGCCCGCGAAGAAGGCGGTCGTCAAGAAGACGCCGGCGAAGGCCCCGGTGAAGAAGGCGGCGAAGGCGCCTGAGCCACCAGTGACGCCGGCGCCGGCGGTGGCGCTTCGTCGAGGCCGTCAGCCCGTCAACCCCGAGGCTGAGTTCACGTTGTTCCGCGGCGCACACCGCATCGGCTCGCGGATCGAGGGCGAGGTCACGGCGTTCACCTCCCACGGCGCCGTCATCAAGATCACGCTGAAGGGCGGTCAGCAGATTGAGTGCTACGCGCCGACGACCTCGCTGGGCGACCCCGCGCCGGCGCGGGCCCGCGACGTCTTGAAGCGCGGCGACCGCCGGACCTTCCGCCTCGTCACGGTGGACAGCGAACGACGAATCGCGGAGCTGGCGCTGCTATGAGCGAACTCTCACTGAACCCCATCGACTGGTTACCGCACCGTCCGCCGTTCCTGCTGCTCGACATGATGGTGAGTATCGAGCCGGGCCTTCGCGCGAGCGGACTGTGGACGTTGAAGGGTGACGAATGGTTCTTCCCGGGTCACTTCCCCGGCCGCCCCACGACGCCCGGGGTGCTGCTGCTCGAGTCGCTCGCCCAGTGCGGCGGGGTCGCGTTGCTGGCCGACCCGCGCTACACGGGCCGGCTCCCGCTCTTCGGGGGAGTCGAGCACGCGCGGTTCCGTCGTCAGGTGGTTCCCGGCGACACCGTCTTGCTCGAGTGCGAGATGACGAGGCTCTCGGCGCGCGGCGGCAAGGGACACGGTCGCGCCACCGTCGACGGCCAGGTGGCGGTGGAGGCGGACCTGCTCTTCGTACTGGCAGATATCTCGTGAACGTCGTCACCTGGAACGTCAACTCGTTGACGGCCAGGTGGCCCCGCGTCGAGACGTGGCTGCTCGACAAGAACCCCGACGTCCTCTTGATCCAAGAGACCAAGCAGACCGACGCGAAGTTCCCGTTCAAGGAGCTGGCCGCGCTCGGCTATGACGCCGCGCACAACGGCCAGGGCCAGTGGAACGGCGTGGCGATACTCTCGCGCGTCGGCCTCGAGGACGTCGTGCGAGGCTTCGGCGACCAAGACCCCGAAGCGCGCATCATCGGCGCGACGTGCGCGGGGGTGCGCGTCTACTCGTGCTACGTGCCCAACGGCCGCGCGCTCGACGATCCGCACTACCAGTACAAGCTCCGCTGGCTCTCGGCGCTGCGCGACCTCGTGGCCAAGCGCGACCGCTCGATGCACATCGTGGTCGGCGGGGACTTCAACGTCGCCCCGACGGACCTCGACTGCTACGACCCGAGCCTGTTCGAGGGGGCGACCCACGTCAGCGAGCCCGAGCGCGCTGCGCTGCGCGCCCTCGAGGCGACCGGACTCGTGGACCTGACGCGCTCGCTGCACCTCGACGAGCCCTGCTACTCGTGGTGGGACTACCGCAACGGCTCGTTCCATCGGGGCTGGGGACTGCGCATCGACCTGCTCTACGTCGACCAGGGGCTGCTCGCCAAGGCGACGGCCAGCTACGTCGATCGCGAGGCGCGCAAGGGCGAGAAGCCGTCGGACCACGCGCCGGTCGTCGGGGAGTTCGCGGTCTAGCCGAGGCCCTTGGGCAGCACCGCCTCGATGAACATCGGCCCGGGCGTCGCGTACGAGCGGCGCAGGGCCTCGACCAGCTCGTCGGCGGTGGTGGCACGAACACTCGGCACACCCTGGGCGGACGCGAGCCCGCAGAGGTCCAGGGTCGGGTCGTCGAGGTCGAGCATGCGCTGGCTCGTGGCCCCGTCGCTCGTCACCCCCACGCGCTGACGCTCGAGGTTCAAGATCGCGTAGCTGCGGTTGGAGAGCCCGACGACCGTCACGTCGAGGCCCTCGCGGGCCATCGTCCACAGGGCCTGGAGCGTGTACATCATCGAACCGTCCGATTCGAGCGCCAGGACGCGTCGCTGGCTCGCCAGCGCGGCGCCCAGCGCGAGCGGCAGTCCCATGCCGATGGCGCCTCCGGTCAGGGTCATCCACCGGTGGGCGGGCGAGAACTGGGTCGCGCCAAAGAGGTGCACGACGCTGGTGTTCGACTCGTCGGCCACGATCAGTCCCTCGGGCATGGTGGCGCCGATCGCCGCGGCCATCGTACGGTTGTTCAGTTCGCCGGTGGGCGCGGCGCCGGGCTCGCCCGCGACGGGGTCCCACCGAGGCACCTTCAGCGCATCGATGAGGAAGCGCAGCGCGGCCTGCGTGTCGTAGCCCGGCGGCGCCACCGTGACGAGTTCGCATCCGTCGGCGACCAGCTTGCTCGCCACGTCGGGGTACGCGAAGAACCCGATTGGCTCGTTCGCCCCGATCATGATCAGCGCGTCGAGGTCGGCCAACTGGGCGATGGCGAACTCGCTGAGGTAGATCAGTCGATCCGGTGCGGGCACGCCCGCCCCCCGGTCCATGATCGCGGGGAAGGTCTCCATGATGAACTTGGACGACGTGGCGCTGGCGATGCGTTGGGCCAGGTCGAGCTGCTCGGCGCCGACGGCCGGGCCCCCCACGTAGAGCGCGGTGCGCTTGGTGCGAAGCAGGGTGAGGGCGCGCTCGAGTTCGCGCTCCTCGGGGGCGTGCAGCTCGCTTCGCGGCGCCACCGGCCAGGCGGGAGGGGGCGCCGTCAGTTCGCCCCACGACGCGTCGGCGGGCAGGATCAACGTGGCCACGCGTCCCGGTGGTCCGTACGCGGCGCCGATGGTGTCGGCCGTGTCGCTCGCGACGTCGTCGGGACTGGTCGTTCGGCGCTGCCAGCCCTCGAGCGCGGAGGCGACGGCGCCGATGTCGCTCTGGAGCGGCGCGTCGAACCTCGCGTGATAGGTCGCGTGGTCGCCCACGATGTTGACGATCGGGGAGCGGGCCCGGCGCGCGTTGTGCAGGTTGGCCCACCCGTTGGCGAGGCCCGGGCCGAGGTGCAGCAGCGTCGCCGCGGCGGTGCCGCTCACCCGGGCGTAGCCGTCGGCCGCGCCCGTGGCCACTCCTTCGAAGAGGCACAGGACGCCGCGCATGTCGGCGAAGTCGTCGAGACCGGCGACGAAGTGCATCTCCGAGGTGCCCGGGTTGGCGAAGCAGGTGGTGATCTTGTTGGCCCGCAGGGTCGCGAGCAGCGCGTGGGCACCGTTCATGGGAAAGGCCTCTCGTCGGTCACTGCAGTGTGCTTGTCCAACGTTCTAGTCGAAGAGATCGGGGTCGGTCCTCACGATTGGGTTCCGGAGGGGTTGGAACGAGAACCAGCCTGCGAGGGGGTAGCCGGTCTGTTCTCGCGCGCTGCGGACGCTCTCTCGTCCCCGAGTCCCCTCGCGATGGCGTCGTTCGGCCGCGGCCCTGTCGAAGGCGGGCGGCCGGTTCAGGGTGAGTAGGTCATGTTTGGGCACCGAGCGGTCAGCCGCATCGGTCGTCGTCTCACCCGTGTGCGTGCACCTGCGGGCGAACGATGGTGACGGGGATCAGCGCAGCGTCTCGGACGCCGTGGGCTCGGCCAAGGCGTCCGAGGCCTCGAGTTCGGCGCGTATCGCCGCAAGGCGGGCCTTGCGCGCCTCGCCGGTCAGGGGCGCGTTGCGTGCCTCTATCTGGGCGACGACATTCTCGATGGGGGCGAGGAAGCGCGACGGCGAGCGGTCGGGATAGCGCGGGTCGTTGCGACCCCGGCTCCAGGTGATGAGCAGCGAGTCCTCGGCCCGGCTGAGGGCCACGTAGGCCAGACGCTGCTCTTCGGCGATCTCCGCGCGGGTCGTGGCGTTGTAGTTCGGCAACTGGCCCTCGGCCCAGCCAATGGCGGCCACGTGGCGGAACTCCAGGCCCTTGGACCGGTGGATCGTCGACAGCGCGACCGCGTCGTGCTGGTCGTGTTCGACGCGCCGGGTCATGGCGTCGGGGACCACGAACAGGTCCGAAGCGGGCGAGTGCTCGGGGCCGCGCCGTTCGTAGGGGATGTCGGCCGCCTCGAGGTACCCGGCGACGAGTTCGAGTTGGGCGTTGGTGCGCGCGAGCACCGCCATTGAGCGCCACGGGCTGCCGGGCTGGTGTTTCGCGGAGAGCCACGTGGCGACGTGCTCGGCCTCTTCGGCGTCGGTGTTGTAGCTGCGCACCATCGGAACGTCACCGTCATCCTTCGCGGGCACGATCCCCTGGGCGCCGTCCTCGAGCAGCGTGTTCGCCACCTCGATGATGTTGGACGTGGAGCGGTGGTTGCGGGTCAGGTCGAGTACGACCGTGTCGGGCCAGGTGCGGATGATCTCCTGGAGCAGTTGCGGGTTGGCCCCGTTGAAACCGTAGATCGACTGGTTGGGGTCACCGACGCAGAACAGGTCCGGGTCGTCGCCGGCCATCTGGCGCAGGAGCATGAACTGCAGAGGGTTCATGTCCTGGGTCTCGTCGACGTAGAGCGACTTGTTGTGGTGACGGAACGATGCCAGCACGTTGGGCTCGTCGCGCAGCAGCGAGATCGCCTCGCTCAACAGCAGGTCGAAGTCAAGCACGCCGCGGCTGCGACAGAGTCCCACGTAGCGGTCGAGCACGTCGGCGAACTGCGCGGGGGGAAGGGGGGCGTCGCGCCGCAGCTTGCGGGCGCTCTTGGCGTAGAGCGTGCCGTTGAACCCCTGACTGAGCGCCCAGCCGATCTCCTGTTCGAGGCGCGGCAGCTGCCACTCCTCGAGGTTGAAGTCGCCGCCCTCTCGCAGTTGCGCGGCGAGGGCTGCGACGAGACGCCGACGACTCGCTTCAATGGCGAGGGGCTTGAGGTGATGGTCTTCGCGGTACCGCGAGACGAGCATCAAGGCCGTTCGGTGGAACGTGCCCGCACGAACGTCGCGGATGCCGGCGCGAAAGAGGCGCTTGCGCAACTCGTCGCCGGCCTTTCGCGTGAAGGTCATGGCGAGCACCTGGTCCGCGTCGACCTCCTGGTCGGCGATGCGCCGCTGGATGCGCAGCGTCAGCACGTGGGTCTTGCCCGAGCCGGCCGTGGCGCGAACCAGCAGTCGACGCGCGGGCGACATCACGGCCTCGCGCTGTTCGGGCGTGAGCCCCACGAGCAGGTCGCGGGAGAAGGTCGTCTGGTCGCTCATAGTGCCTACGACGCTACCGGCAGGGCGTGACGTGCCCTGGGCCGGCGCGCCGTGTCAGTAGCCTGAAGGACGTGCTGCGTGCCTACGGCGACGGAAATCTCTTTGGGGAGCCCTACGGCGAAGGCCCGATCCGAGTGGTGTGGCTCCACGGGTGGGCCCGGCGCGGGCAGGACTTCGCCTCGGCCGCCACCCAACTGGCCGCCGCCGGCGTCGCCTCGGTGGCGCTGGACCTGCCCGGATTCGGGTCGTCGCCTGCTCCGTCGTCGCCCGGCGGAGCTCGCCACTACGCCGCGCTGCTCGTGCCGACCCTGCGGGGCCTCGGCGACGAGCCGATGGTGCTGGTGGGGCACTCCTTTGGCGGGCGGGTCGCGACGGTGATCGCAGC
>JADGOJ010000086.1 GCA_017883045.1 Acidimicrobiales bacterium | reverse complement strand
CAGCGTGGCGTCGGTGGCGCCTGGAATGGTGTCAAGGACCACGACCGTGCACTTGTCGGACTGGAACTTCGCGATGTAGGGAGCGATGGAGGCGCCCTGCGAGACGACCAAGGCACCCACGCTGTAGAACTGCGTGTTGGTGAGGTTCACACCGCCCGCGATCAGGCCGGCGAGGCCGTCGGCACCGAAGTCGTCGTTCTGGCCCAGGAAGCACACGTTGGCGGCCGGGTAGGTGGCCCCGAGGTACTTGGCGAAGATCTTGCTCTCTTCGTTGTAGCTCGGCTGCCAGCCGAAGAGCCCAGAGTAGGTTCCGGGGTTGTTCCAGTCCCTCGAACCCGAGTTCACGAAGAGCTGGGGCACGTGGAACTTGGCGAGCGTCGAGCGCACGGAGTCCTGGGTCGGGGTGCCAAGGGAGCCGACCGTGGCGAAGACCGGCAATGACAGGAGCGCCCTCGTCTGGGTCGAGGTGTTCGGAACGCCCGTGCAGCCGAAGCCCGGCGTGCCGTAACAGTCGTCCTTGATGACGAACTTGATCTTGCGGCCGTTAATGCCACCTTTGCTGTTCACGTACTTGAACACGGCGTTGGCCGCCCTCGAGACGTCGCTGTAGCCCGTCGCCGCGATGCCGGTGACCGGAACCGTCGCGCCGATCGTGATCTGGTGAGCCGTGACACCGGGAACCTTGGTGGCGGCCCCCGCTGAAACGATTGATGTGCCGGCGGTGGCGAGACCCAGGGTCAGCAGCATCGCCGTCCCCGTGGTCGTCAGACGGCGCCATTTGGTGTTGACCATCTTGCTCTTCTCCCCTTTTAGTGAAGCGTGTAGAACTCTTACTGGTGAGAGTAGGTCTAGTGGGAAGGGGTTGCAAGTCGCCCCGACTTGTCCTTGCGACCGCGCCACCACCGGTGGACGGCGCCGGAGATGCCCATCGGAGCGAAGAGCATCGTGAGGATCAAGAGGCCGCCGAAGATAATGCCGTTCAATTGGCTGGCCACGTTGCCCTGGGGATTGAGGCCGGTCTGGTTCGTAATCCAGTTGATCGCATCAGTCGAGTACGCGTAGATGATTCCACCGATGATCGCTCCGGGGATCGTGCCGATGCCTCCGATGACGACGAGCGAGAGGATCGTGATTGAGAGAGCGAACGAATAGGTCGAGGGCGAGACCGAGTTGTTGATCATCGTCCACAGTGCCCCGCCCAGCGCCGCGAAGGCCGACGACACGATGAACGCGATCACGCGGGTGCGCGGCAACGACACGCCGACGAGCTCCGCGGCAACATCGTTGTCCCTGATCAAGCGCATGGCTCGGCCGGTCCGGCTGGCGAACAGATTGGCCATGAGGAAGAACGCGACCCCCGTGACGACGATGGTGATGTCGGCGAGCCACATGCTGTTGGTCGTCAGCAGCGACGTCCCGGACCCGAAGAAGCTCTCGAGCCAGCGAGGCGGCGTCACCGATGTCGGGAGTTGCAGGCCGGCGTCACCTCCGGTCCACGAATTGAAGGAACTGAGAATCGCGGTGAAGGCGACGGCGAAGGCGAGCGTCATGCCCGCGAGATAGGGACCGCGCAGGCGAGTGGCCGGTAGTCCAAGGAGCAGACCGACCAAGGCCCCGACCGCCACCGCGATCAGCAAGGTGACGGCGATCGGCGTCGTCGCGTGGTGGTTCGCCCATATCGCCATCACGAAGGCTCCCACGCCCATGAACGCGCCGTTGCCCAGGGAGATCTGGCCCGAGGCTCCAGTCAAGAACGACAGCCCGAGCAAGACGATTGACATCGCGGCGCCCGTCGCCAAGTTGAAGTTGGTGGTGGCGGAGAAGAAGTAGGTGGCGATGAGCGTGATGTCCAGCACGACGAGCGTGAGCGCCGAGCGCACGACGACCGGATGAGTCGCTCGCAGCCCCGGCGTGGTGAGCGTGGCGACGCCGGCAATGGCGACCGCGAGCGCGACACCGATGGCGACGCCGTCGCGGAACGTGGGGGCGGCGACGAGAGCGGCCACCGCCGCGAGGACGATCAGCCCAGCGCTCGACGCCGCTCGATTGACTTTCAGTTTCGCGACCATTAGACGCGCCTCGCCGAACTCTTGGTGAACAGCCCGCTTGGGCGGACCATCAACGAGACGATCAGGAAGATCAGCGCCACGATGATGATCGCGTTCGAATTGAGGTAGTCACTCACGAACTGCAGGATGATGCCGAGCGACACCCCGGCCACCAACGCCCCCACCGGACTGTCCAGACCGCCGACCGCCGCGGCGATGAAGCCGAACGCGAAGATGCTGTCCATCACTTGCGGGGTGAGTCCGGTGAAGTAGTTCGACGCGACGAGCACCGTGGTGATGGTGCCGACCGCGGTGGAGAGCATCCAGCCGAGGGTGAGCATGCGTCCGACCCGAACGCCGAGCAGGCGCGAGACCTCCGGCGCCAGGGCGGCGGCCCGCAATTGGAGGCCGAGCTTCGTGAAGCGAAAGAGCGCGGCCACCGCCACCATGACGATCACGCCGGTGACGATCTCGTAGAGGGTGAAGTCCGAGAGTCCGAACGGCTTGCCGCCGATCTGCCAGTCGATGGGCGAGAACGGGCTCGGCAGGCCCCGAGGCGTCGTCGACCATATCGCCGAGGCCACGGCCTCGAGCACGATCAGGAAGCCGACCATGACGACGACGGGATTGATCTCGGGTTTGCCGTAGAGGCTGCGCACCAGCACGCGTTCGGTGACCCCGCCGATGGCGAAGCCCGCGACGATGGAGATCGCCACGCAGGGCCAGTAGCTCAAGTGATACGACAGCAGTCCCATCCCGAGGTAGGTAGCGAACATGGGCATCGCCCCCTGGGCGAAGTTCAAGATGCCCGTGGAGCGCCACACGAGCACCAGACTGAGCGCCACGAGTCCGTACATGACGCCGTTGGTGAGGCCTCCGAGGACGTCGGACATGATCCGTGAGGTCAGGATCGGGTCCATCATTCGACCATGCCTAGGTAGTACTGGCGCAGATCCTCGTTCGCCGCGACGTTGGCGGCCACGTCGTTCGCGACGACCCGTCCGAGGTGCAGGACGACGGCGTGGTCCGCGATCCGAAGCGCCGAGGACGCATTCTGCTCGACGAGGATCACCGTCAGGTTGTTCGATCCGCAGAGGTCATGGATGGTGTGCATCAGCTGGGCGGTGACGAGCGGGGCGAGACCGAGTGAGGGTTCGTCGAGCAGCAGCACCGACGGCTTGGCGATCATGGCACGGGCCATGGCGAGCATCTGGCGCTCGCCGCCCGAGAGCTTCGCGGCGTGTTGCTTGCGCCGCTCGCCGAGCACCGGGAACTGCTCGTACTGCTCGTCGAGCCCCGCTTGCAGGGGCACTTTGGCCATCATCGCGCCAAGGCGGAGATTCTCCTCGACGGTGAATTCGCCGATGACGCCACGACCTTCGGGGACGTGGCCGACGCCCATCCGTGCGATGTTCTCCGGGCGCTCGTGGATGAGCGAGCGGTCGTCCATCCGGATCGAGCCGGTCGCGGGCTCTTTCAGCCCGCTGATCGTCCGCAACAACGTGGTCTTGCCGGCCCCGTTGGCGCCGAGCACGGCCGTGATCTTGCCCGTCTCGGCCGACATCGAGACGCCGCGCAGCGCCTGGACGGCGCCGAAGGAGACCGAGAGACCGTCGATGGTGATCATTCGTCTACTCCGAGGTACGCCGCGATGACCGCGTCGTCCTCGCGGACCTCAGACGGGGTGCCGGTCGCGATGACTTCGCCGAAGTTGAGCACGACCAGTCGGTCGACGAGCGGCATCACGAACTCCATGTCGTGTTCGACGAGCAGTACCCCCATCGTGTCGCGCAGTTCGACGATCAGGGCGGCGAAGTCCTCGAGTTCGGCCTCGTCGAGTCCCGAGGCCGGTTCGTCGAGCAATAGGAGGGTCGGCTGGCACATGAGTGCCCGAGCCACCGAGACCTTCTTCGCGACTCCGTAGGGGATCGTCGACGGAAGCCGGCCGGCCATCTCGACAATGCCGAGACGGGCGAGCATTTCCAGCGCGTCACGTCGGAGGGCCCGTTCTGAGCGGATGCCGTTGGGCAGCGCCAGGATGCTGGTGAGGAACCCCCCGCTGGGTCGCACCTGACCTCCGGCCATGACGTTCTCGAGCACACTGCAGTGGGGGAAGAGTCCCACGCCCTGGAGCGTCCGCGCGATCCCGGCGCGCGCCAACTGATTGGGTTTCAGATTCGATCGGCCCACCGTGGGGAAGCGCACGTGCCCCTCGGATGGTTTCACGAATCCGCACGCGACGTTGAAGGCGGTTGTCTTGCCCGCGCCGTTGGGTCCGATAAGTCCTACGATCTCGCCGGGCGACACCGTGAAGGAGACATCATTGAGAGCCTTCAGCCCTTCGAAGTGCACGGACACATGTTCGAGGGACAGTATCGGCGATTCGGGGTCTGGCGCCATGGTGGTTCCAAAGTTACAGGTTTCTGACGGAGTGGTCTTCTCACTGGCGCCGGACTTGGCGATTCGCAGGTTGTCGTCACTGTGACACCGGGCCTCGAGCCAACACTCGAGGCGGCACTCCAGGAGCGCACGAGGTCGCGTGACAACGGACCTAGCGCGGTGGCTTTACGACGCCGAACTCGATCATGGAATCGGCTGTGGCGATGGTCATTTCGCGAAGCCCCCTCGGCGACCAGTTGAGCATCCGGCGGATCTTGGTGTTGTCGACGTCTTGCACGGTGCCGAGATCGTTGAGGGCGAGGCGCACCGTCCCGTCCCACAGGGCCATCACTCGCAGGACGATCGAGGGAAGCCTCCTCGTCGGGATCTTGAAGCCGCGCCCGCCCAGGTGTTCGTCCAGGATCAACGCCACGTCCATCATCGAGTGATTCTCGATCGCGCAGATGAATCGTTCGCCGGCGGCCTCGGGGGAGGTCATCGCCGCGACGTGCGCGGACGCGACGTCTCGGACGTCGACGGTGGCGAAATTGATGTCAGGAATCGCGGGGACACCGCGCTCGAGGATCCTCTTGACGAGTTCCCCGGAGGTGCCCCAGTCGGGCGACAACAGCGGTCCGAGCACCAGTCCCGGATTGATCACCGCGAGCTGCATCGGACGGTCGCCGCCGAGGGAGTTCACGTACTCCCAGGCCGCTCGTTCGGCGATCGTCTTGGACTTCTCGTAGGCGCCGATGCGCGAGCCGTTGACGTCAGACCAATCAGATTCGTCGAATCTCCTCACACGCTCCCTGCCGTAGATCACTGCCGCGATCGACGAGGTCAGCACCACGCGCTCGACGCCGGCCTGGTGGGCGGCCTTCAGCACCCGGAGGGTGCCGTCGCGCGCGGGGACTATCAGCTCGTCGTCGAGCTTGGGACGGGTTCGGGGTAGGGGACTCGCCACGTGCATGACGAAGCGACAGCCGTCGACGGCCTCTGGCCAGCCCTCATTCGCGCCGAGGTCGGTCCTGACGACGTCGAAATCGCCGGCCAAGAGGGCGAGGGCCGGTCCGGAGAGATGCGGCGCCAGGACGTCGGCGACCTCACGGGTCCGACCGGACGCCCGCGCGGTGCCGCGAACGCTGAAGCTTGCCTCGAGCAACTGGATGATGCAGTGCTGCGCGATGAAACCGGTTGCGCCAGTGACCAGAACTCGATCAGTCATGGTGTTCTCCTTCGTGGCGCCTCCGACCGAACCTAGGCGCTCGTGAGGATCGGTCGCGTCGTTCGCCGCACTTCATCGACGCCGAGGGTGCCATCGCAAGCGACACTGGCACAAGCCGCGGGCTCTAACGAGGTTCGTCCAGTGCCGAGTCGTTGCCCGCCAGCAGCTGGTGGATGCGTGGTCGCCAGTCGATACCCTCGGAACTGTGGCCGGCCCGGTGCAGGGCGAGGCGCTCACTGCGCAGCTGTCGGGCCACGTTGGCGAGGTTGTTCGGCAGACTCTCACGCACGAGCGTGCGCACGACCTGGGCCAGCGCCGGCGACGCCCCGGCCGTTGACACCGAGACCACGACGTCGCCGGCGCGGTGGACGGCGGTGAAGTAGAAATCCGACCTTCCGGGATCGTCCACGACGTTGAGCCAGATGCCTTCGGCGCGGGCCTCGGCGACGATCAGGTTGTTCAACTCGGGGTCGCCGCTCGCCGAGATGACCAGCGAGTGCCCGCGAAGGTCACCGGCTTGGTACTCTCGCTGCTCGAACGCGGTGATCCCCTCTGGAAGCGGGGCCAACCGCTCGCGAGCGATGACCGTGACGCGCGCGCCGGCGTTGACGAGCAGTTGGGCCTTGCCGGCGCCAATCCTCCCGGCGCCTACCACGAGCACCGATCTGTCCAGCATCTTGAAGGCGAGGGGGAGCATCGTCACGCCAGCGCCGCGGCCTCGCTCATGATGTCGCGAAGCGCCAGCGCCGCGGTGGGCCCCACGACGATGATCGCCGGTGGCGAGACGTCGAGCGCCCCGAGCGCGTCTAGGGTCGCTCGGGTGACCCTTTGGCGAATGGTCCAGGCGCTCTCGATCACCGCCACTGGCGTCTCGCCCGACAGCCCGCCTCGCATCAGCTGACCCGCGATCGAGGAGCGTTGACTCACGCCCATGAGGATCACCAGCGAGAGTTCGGGGTGGGCGATGCGGCGGAAGTAGTCGTCGTCGCCGTCACAGACGTGACCGGTGACGACCGTGACCCCGTGCGCCACGCCTCGGTGGGTGACGGGTATCCCGGCTGCGAGCGGTCCGCTGAAGGCCGATGTCACGCCCGGCACGACGTCGCAGTCCACGCCGGCCGCGCGCAGGGCGATCAGCTCTTCGCCGCCGCGTCCGAAGACGAACGGGTCGCCGCCCTTGAGTCGCACGACGGACGATCCGCGTCGTCCGAGCGCGACCAGCAGGTCGTTGATGAGCGCCTGGGAGTTCGAGCCCCCGGGCTCTTTGCCCACGTCGATCAGTTCCGCGTCGTGCCGGGCGAGCTCGAGCACTGATGGCTCGATGAGTCGGTCGTAGACGATCACGTCGGCGCTCGCCACGAGCCGGGCCGCGCGCACCGTCAAGAGCTCGGCGTCACCGGGTCCGGCACCGACGAGGTACACCGTCATGTGACGCCGATCCGTGTGATGAAGTCGCCGAAGGGCTCGTCGGGGCCCCCATCGGCCTCCCACTGGTCGAAGAGCGGACCGAGAACCTCGGAGATCTCGGCGAACGGCACCTTCTCGCGGTACAGCGTCGCGAGGCGGTCGCCACGCGGTCCGCCGCCTACGTAGACGTCGTACGTGGACTTGGTCCTCCCGACGACGCCAACCTCGGCGACGGCCGGACGGGCGCACCCGTTCGGACATCCCGTCATCCGCAGCTGGAGCGATCGACGCCCTAGCTTTCGACGCCCCAGCTCTCCTTCGATGTTCTCGACCAACTCGGGGAGTCGCCGTTCGGCTTCGGCAAGCGCCTGGCCGCACGTCGGCAGCGCGGGGCAGGCGAGCGCGGTCCGCTCCACGACGCCGAGCTCGTCACTCGGTCGAACGTCGTGGGCTCGCAGGATCTCCTCGACGGTCGCGCGATGGACCTCGGAGATGCGGCTGATGAGGATGTCCTGCTGGGCGGTGATGAAGAACGTGACGGGCAACGTCTCGGCGATGAGGCGCAGCGCCGAGCGCAGACGCGGGCCGCCGTCGCTATCACGGACCCGACCGGCCGAGACGCGCACGCCGAGCTGGTGCGTTCCGTCCGCCAACTCGTGCCAGCCAAGGTGGTCCGCAGCGTCAAAGTGGGCCGGGAGTTCGAGTGGCTCTCGAAGCTCGCGCCCGAGGCGGCTCTCGACCTCCTTTCGGAACGTCTCGAATCCTCCGTCGGCCACGACGTACTTCATGCGGGCCCGTTTGCGGTCGGTGCGGTCGCCGAGCTCGCGGTACGTTGCGATGACCGCCGCGATGACCTCTTCGACCTCGTCGTACGTGACGAAGGTCATGGGGTCGGCCAGGCGCGCGAAGGTCGTGGGGTTGGCGTAGGAACGCCCGAGGCCGCCGCCGACGAGCAGGTTCAGTCCCGTGCCGACGTCGGGGTGCTCACCGGGGATCAGGCCGACGTCCTGGGCGAGCACGTCCACGCAGTTGTCCTCGGGGTGGGCGACCGCGATCTTGAACTTGCGCGGCAGGTACGTGTCGCCGTAGAAGGGCCGTTCGGCGATGGCCTCTCTTGAAGCCGCCTTCTCGCCGTTGACGAATACCTCCCAGTGCGCCTCGGTGGTCGGTCGGAAGGCCTTGGACAGCTGGACGGCGATCCGGGCCAACCGGTCGTCGGGATCGTCCGACTGCAGGCTGGGGCACGAGACGACGTTGCGCACGACGTCGCCACACGCGCCGAAGGACGACATCAG
>JADGOJ010000085.1 GCA_017883045.1 Acidimicrobiales bacterium | reverse complement strand
GACTTCCCGACCTTCGCCTCGACCTCTCCGTTGACCGGCAACATGGCCTACGGCGTCGGCTGGGCCGTGGCATTCGTCGAAGCGCTCAAGGCCTCGGGCAAGACGTTCACCCGGGCCAGCTTCCTCCGCACGTTGACCCACACGACGTTCAACCAGACCCCGTCGCTCCTGCCGTTGCGCTACACGCCGAACAACCACCAGGGTCTCAACGGTGGGTACCTGACGACCATCAAGAGCTCGACCCAGACCCAACCGCTCGATGGGACGCTCTACCAGACCGATAGCTCGTCGGCCAACAACGTGACGGTGGCCACCAAGACCAGCTCAGGAATCCCGGGTTGGCTGAAGTAACCATCAGCCTTCACTGACAACAACGAACCCCGGTGCATCGCACCGGGGTTCGTTGTTGCTCCCACCATCCTCCATCGCGAGCCCGATGGCAAGGCCCGGACCAGTTCGAGCACGCGGCGAATCAAGACGGTCGGCCCCGCCGTGCCAGGATCCGCGGCTCTCGAGCACGGTGGCGCGTCAGTCAGCTCCGTGGGTCGCCCCGTGACGCCTTCGTCGCCTCAGCCCGCAGCTCGTCCAACAGTCCCTGGGAGTCGGTCAACGAGGACGTGATGATGCGCCTCGCGACGTCGAGCAGCTCGAACAGCGTGTCGTCGGTCACCGAGTAGATGACCGTGGAACCCTCCTTGCGGGCCTGGACCAGGTTCGCGCGACGCATGATCCCCAGCTGCTGGGAGAGGTGCGAACTCTCGATGCCCACCTCGGGCACGAGCTCGCTGACCGACCGCTCCCCATCGCGCAGCACCTCGAGCACGCGGATCCGCGCAGGATGGCCGAGGACCTTGAAGAATTCGGCCTTCGCCTGGTAGACGGGCTTGGTCATGTCAACGCTCCTCTGGTGATGCACTTGAGATCTGTTCCGACCGTGGCGACCAGTGTCGCCGCGCCGAGCAGGGAACCGGTGCGCTCGGGTACGAGCTCGCCCGTGCTCACAGGTCGTTGCCCGCGTAGGAGAGGTTGAAGCTCTTGTTGGCCAACGGGAAGTCCGGGATGATGGTGTCGGCGAGCGAAATCGGCAGAGCCGGCCAGTTGAACCACGACGGGTCCACGATCTTGACCCGCGAGAGACGACCGTCCCCGTCGAACTCGACCCGATGGACGATCGTGCCGCGCCACGCCTCGACGATGCCCAAGCCGCTTCGCGCGGTCCGCTCTCTCGGGGCGGACAACGTCGCCGTCGAGCGGCCCTGCGAACCGACGCCGTCGCGGGTCCAGGCTCGCAGGCACGCCAACGACGTGCGAGTCTCCTCCACCCGAACGTCGAAGCGCGCCAGCACGTCACCGCCCGACGATCCGGCGAGCGCGAAGTCCGCGGGCATGTCGGTGAACGGATGGGCGACCCGGGCGTCGAACTGGCGACCCGACGAGCGTGCGACGACCCCGAGGGTCCCCATCTCGACGGCGTCGTCGTGGGAGAGCACGGCCGTGCCCGCGAAGCGGTCGATCACGAGTGCGTTCGATCGCACCATCGCGACCAGTTCGTCGACCTCGTGCTCGATCTCGTTGAGCTCCTCGATCGTCGCCAGGCGCTGGACCCGGGAACCGCCGAAGACGACGCCGTTGCGCAAGAGCCGGTGACCGGTGATCTCGGCGTTGATGCGCAGCAATCGCTCACGCACCGTGAGGGCGCGCGCGTTGGCGATCGAGAAGGCCACGTCGTTGCACAGCGCACCGAGGTCGGCGACGTGGTTGTAGAGACGCTCCATTTCGAGCAGGGCCGCGCGGACCTGGCAGTCTGCGCCAGAGGTCTCGACGCCGAGCGCCTCCTCCACCGCCATGATGTAGGCGAGGCCGTGGCCGACCGCGGTGTCGCCCGAGATGCGCTGGGCGATCTCCAGTCCCTCGTCGATCGTCTTGCCCTCCATCAACCGCTCAATGCCCTTGTGCACGAACCACAGCCGCGCCTTCATCCGCAGGATCGTCTCGCCGACGACGAAGAAGCGGAAGTGGCCGGGCTCGATCAGCCCCGCGTGGACCGGACCGACCGGGATCTCGTAGACACCGGGGCCCTCGACCGGGATGAACGGGAAGGACTCGGCGTTGGCGACCACTGGCGGCATCGCTCCGGCCGTGCGACGCATCGGGTACCAGCCCTCGGGCCAGTGCTGGTGCAGCACGAGGTGACGGGGCTGGGGGTGGTCGACCAGTTCAACGCCGAAGAGGTCCTTCATCTCGCGCTCGAACCGGCTGGCGACGAACGAGACGCTCGCGAGCGACGGCAGGAGGGGTCGTGACGGGTCGAGGCGCACGACGAGTTCGGTTCGCTCGTCGGGTGGACCCTTGGTGAAGACGTAGACGATGCGGATGCTCGAGAGGTCATCGTGGGCGGCCACCAGGGCGAGGCGGTGGCCGGCGTCGAGCAGCGCCTTGGCGCCGTCCAACAGCCCCTCGGTCGTCGTCTCGAGCACCGTCGTCGTCGGGCGCGGGTACTCGTTGCGTGGACGATCCATGCTCATGACGTCACCAACTTCGCCGCGGCGTGCACGATGGCGTCGAACGGCCAGGCGAAGACGCCAATCGCCGCGCAGAGCGACAGACCCACCACGAGCGGCGCCATCACGAGCAGTGGCGTGTGCAGTCCGGTCGCCTGTCCGGGCCGCGACGCGAAGAGCAGGCGCCGCCCGAGCGTGGTGAGGCCGGCGAACGCGATGGCGAGCGCCACCAACGACAACCCGACCGCCCAGGCCATGTGGTCGGCCACCTCGCCGCGCATCATGGTCAACTCGCTCAGGAACAGGCTGAACGGCGGGAACCCCAACAGGGCGGCGAGGCCGAGCGCCACCGCGCCGCCGAGGGCGGGGCGGCGCTCGAGCAGCCCGCCGGCCGCGTCGACGTCGCTCGTCGCGTCGGCCAGGGCGACCTCGCCCGAGGAGAGGAACAGAACGCCCTTGGCCAACCCGTGACCGAGGATGTGCAAGAGCACGCCGGTGATCGCGAGGGGTCCACCGGCGGCGGCCCCGAGGGCGAGCAGCCCCATGTGCTCGGTCGAGCTGTAGGCGAGGGCGCGCTTGAGGTCGCGCTGGGTCAGCAACAGCAGCGACGCCAACGCGAGCGACAGCAGCGCCATCGCCACGAACAATTCGCGCGGATAGCTCTCGCCGAGACACAGCACCGCGATCACCTTGAAGCGCAGCAGCGCGTAGAAGGCCACCGACAGCAGCACACCGGACATCAGCGCCGACACCGGGGCCGGCGACTGGCTGTGCGCGTCGGGCAGCCAACTGTGCATCGGCACGAGTCCGACCTTGGTCCCGTAGCCGAGCACCAGCAGACCGACCGCCAGTCGCATCACCGCGGGGTTCAGGGCGTGGGCGTGCGCCGAGAGCCAGGTCCATTCGAGGGCGTGCAGCGAATGGCCCCCGGCGTGGACGGCGGCGAGGTAGACGAGGACCGTACCGAGGAACGCGAGCGCGATCCCCACCGAACAGAGCACGATGTACTTCCACGACGCCTCGAGGGCGCCGCGGTTGCGCCGGTGCCCGACGAGGAACGTGGTCGTGATCGTCGTGGCCTCGATGGCGACCCATAGGATCCCGATGTTCGCGGCCAGCACCGCGAGCACCATCGTGGCGACGAACAGCTGGATGAGCGCGGCGTACTGGACGGCCTGGCGTGGCGTGCACTGCTCGGAGCGCACCTCACTGCGCAGGTAGCGGACCGATCCCCACGACGCCAACATCGAGACGACGCCGATGACGATCACCATGAAGGCGCTCAGCGAGTCGATTCGCAACTCCCCACCGGCCCCCGTGGGTGCGACGTGATGGACGTCGCGCAACGCCACCGCGAAGCCGGCGACCACGACCGCGGCGTCGGCCGCGACCCCGGCCCACGGCATCCATGGACGCCAGCCGACACCCAGTGCCACCAGCACGGCGCACAGTGGCAGAGCGAGGACGAGTATCGAGATCATCAGTCGCGCAACTCCTGAAGCGAGTCGAGGTCGAGGACCCCAAGTTGCGCGTGCATCCGAGTCACGAGAACCCTCAGCACGACTACCACGAGCAACACGTCGAGTGTGCCGCCCAGTTCGATCAGCAAGGGCACACCGGTGGTCAGTAACAGCGCGACCAAGCCGATCCCGTTGTCCACGAGCAGCAACCCGACCATCTGGGACACGGCCTTTCGCCGTGCCACGAGCACGAAGAAGCCAATCAGCACTGTCGCGAATCCGAAGGGCACCAGAGTGATGGGCACGCCGCGCACGGACTCCACGATCGGCCGCGTCGCCACGAACGCCACGAGGGTCAGCACCACCGCCGCCACCAACGACGCTGGCACGTTCACGACGGGGTCGGTCTCGCTGCTCGCGGGATCGAGCCGCACGAGGCGACCGAACAGCATGGGGATCGCGACGCCCTTCACCGCGACGAGCAGCCCGGAGGTGACGAGCAGGAGCGGCTCGTGCAGCTGTACCCCGAGCACCGCAGCCGTCGCGGCGAGGGCGTAGCCCTGCACCCGCAGCGCGCTGACGATCCCGCGGGCCGCGCGGCGCCACAGCGCCAGGGCGGCGCAGAGCAGCACCGTGCCACTGGTCAGTGCGAGCAGTGCGGCGGCGACACTGTGGTTCGTCATGCGATCACCAACGCGCTCAAGACGGCCAAGACGCTCAGCACGAAGGCCCCGGCGAGCAGTTCGGGCACCCGGAAGAGGCGCAGCTTGGCGACCGCGACCTCCCCCGCCGCGACGGCGACGGCCAAGAGGGCAACCTTGGCCGCGAGGACGGCGATCGCCACCACGAACGAGACGCCCGTGAGCGCCGTGGCGATGCCCCAGGGGAAGAAGAGATTGGACAGCAGGGCGAGCAGCACCGTGAGCCTGAGGCTCTCGCCGAGCACCACGAAGGCGAGGTCGGGGCCCGAGTACTCGAGCATCAGCGCCTCGTGGATCATCGTCAACTCGAGGTGGGTCGCCGGATTATCGACCGGCAATCGACCGCTCTCGGCGAGGATCACGATGACGAAGGCACCGAACGCCAGCAGCCTCTGGGGCGTCGCCAGCCACATCGGGTGGTGGAGCGAGCCGGCGACGATGACCGGCAGCGACGAACTGTGCACCGGTGCCGCGAGCGCGAGGATCGCGACGAGCAGCGCCGGTTCCGCCAACGCGACGATGGCCATCAACCGACTCGACCCCATCCCGCCGAATGCGGTTCCGGTGTCGAGCGCGGCCAGGGCGAGCGACACCGAGCCGAGCAGGAGCAGGAACACGATCGCGAAGAGGTCCGACCCGCCCAAGAGCGCCGTGCGGGTCGTCACCATCGGGGTGAACGCGATGACCACGATGGTGGTGGCCACGAGCACGACGGGCGCGACTGCGAAGAAGAAACTCGACTGCTCGGGCTGGGTGCGCTGCTTCGCGAGCAACTTTCTGAGGTCGCGCCACGTCTGGCGCACGGGCGGGCCGACCCGGCCCTCGAGGCGACAGCGCACGGTGCGCATCAGTCCGACCAGCAGCGGCGCACCGACGACACAGAGCGCGACCTGCACCGCGACCGAACCGATCTGCCAGACCGAGATACCCGCTGCGTTCATCGCGCGAACACCAGGATGACGACGAGTGCGCCCAGGCCGTACGCGAGGTAGCGGTGCACGCTCCCGTTCTGCAGCAGTCGGGCCTTGTTGGCGAGGCGTCGCACCGTCGAGAAGACGGGCTGGTAGAGCAGCCGCTCGAAGGCGTCGCCACCCCTCGTGCCGAAGCGCACCGACTCGACGAAGTACCTCGACTCGCCGCGGTGGCTCACGTCGAGGTCCTGGCTGGGCTGAAGGACGTCGTCGAAGACCCGCTGCAGCGGTTCGGCGAACGACGTCGCCGTATAGGTCATCCTCGCGGTCTGCAGCTCTCGCCCGCAGCCCCACGCCGGCGCGCGTCGTATCGCGTGGCGACGCGACAGGACTCGGCGCACTCCCGCCACGCAGAGCAGTGACGTCACCAGCGCCAGCGCGATCAACGTCGGGTCGAACACGCCCTTGGCGTCACTGATCGCCAAGGCCTCGCCGTGGGAGCTGACGATCGATCCCCCGCTCGTTTGGATCGTGCGGACCACGCTGTTGAGCAGGCCGACCATCGCGATGGGCGCGACGCCCAAGACGACGCACAGCGAGGCCAACACCCCCGCGCCCACGTTCATCAGCCGCGGTGGCTCGGACGCCCCTTCCGCGGCGGGCGATCGGGCGATCCCGAGGAACCCGACGCCGAAGGCCTTCACGAACGCCGCGGCGGTCAGCCCGCCGGTGAGCGCCAGGGCGGCGACGCACAATGGCATCAAGACGACCGACACGGAGACCGACGACGAGAGCCCGTGCAGCAGGCTCTGGAGCAGGAGCCACTCCGAGACGAAGCCGCAGAGCGGCGGCAGCGCGGTGATCGCAACGGTGCCGAAGGCGAAGATCGTCGAGGCGATCGGCATCCGCGTGAACAGTCCCCCCAGTTGATCGAGGTCCCTCGTCCCCGTCGCGTACTGGACCGAACCCGCGGCGAGGAACAGCGTGCCCTTGAAGACGGCGTGGTTCACGAGATGGAACATCCCCGCGAACAGCGCGAGCGCCGCGAACGACTGATGGCCCGTCGAGCTCAGCAGTCCCGCTGTCCCGATCGCGATCATCACGAGCCCGATGTTGTCGGCGGTCGAATAGGCCAACAGGCGCTTGAGGTCGGTGCTGGTGGCCGCGTGGATCGATCCGTAGATCGCCGAGCCCACGCCGAGCATGATGACCGTGATCCACCACCACGAAGGACCGCCGCCGAGCAGCGTGTCGCCCACGCGAAGGATCCCGTAGATGCCGAGGTTGACCATCGCCGCCGACATCAAGGCCGAGACCGCGCTGGGGGCTTCAGCGTGGGCCTTGGGCAGCCACACGTGCAGTGGCACGACCCCGGCCTTCGAGGCGAATCCGGTCAGCGCGAGCAAGAAGACCGCCCCGCGCAGCCACGGTGCCATCGACGCCGAGTGCAGGGCCATCGTCGTGAAGCCCTGGCCCCCCGTCTTGACAGCCAGCACGACCAGTCCGAAGGCGATGGTGGTGGCCCCGATCTGGGTCAGCACCGCGTACCAGATGGCGGCGCTGCGAACGTCCGCACTGCGTCGGTAGTCGGTGAGCACCAGCGCGAGCGAGGCGACCGCCATCAGCTCCCAGGCGAACAGGAATGTCGTTACGCTCCACGCCGCCGGCACGAGCAGCATCGAGGTGACGAAGGTCGCGAACGCGCACGCGGATGATCTCGACATCGGGTGGTGGCGCGAGTAGCCAACGCTGTAGATCGAGACCGCGGTCGCCACCACAGCCGTGACCGCCACGAACAGCGCGCCCAATGCGTCGAGCCGCAGTTGGACGCCCGTGAACGGAAGGACCTGCGTCGTGGTCAGCGTCGCCACCTTGCCAGTTCGCAGGACGTCGAGGGCCACGGTCAGCGCCGCGAGCGATGCCGCGATCGTGAAGAAAGCCACGACAACGACCCGCGCTCTGGCGCGGGCCAACAGGCCCCCGACCGCGCCCGCGAAGCCGCTCAAGGCGACCGCGACCAGCAGCGCCGTCATGTTTGCGAGAGCCCTCGAAGCGCCGCGATGATGTCGGCGGGGGCCGGAGGGCAGCCGGGAATCTCCAGTTGGACACTGGCCACGTCGGTGACGCTGCCCTCGACGCCGTAGGCGCCGGCGAACACGCCGCAGTTCTTGGCGCAGTCGCCCAACGCGATCACGATCGCGGGCGCGCCCAGCGCCTCGATCGTCGTGCGCAGCGGACCGGCCATGTTCTTGGTAACCGGACCGGTGACCAGCGCGGCGTCAGCGTGACGTGGCGACGCGACGAGGCGGATGCCGTACTGCTCAGCGTCGTAGAAGGGCGAGAAGATCGACGCAATCTCGAGTTCACAGCCGTTGCACGAACCGGCGTCCACGTGGCGCAGTTGCAGGGAACCACGAAGGTTCAGCCGGACCGGCACCGCGGCGCCAGCGAGCTGTTCAGGGCGAGGTGCGGTTTCAGTGACCCTGGCGCCTCGGCGCAAAACGCGTAACAACCAGGAGTCGTACATACTCGACAAAATTATCATATCATCAGGTCATAATGCTGAATCACACCTCCCCGAGTGTCCGGAGCACGACGGCCGAGCGAGCAATGGGATGCTTATCAGGGCGCTGACCAGGAACTCTGCATCGCGGGACGTAGCGCGCTGTCCACGGGCCGGTCGCAGCGGACTCCGGTCAGGACGGGACGAACACCAGCCCCGACGACGTCCGGACGATGCGACCAATTCCCGGATACGGCCAGTGCGCGGCCGCGACTCGATGGTTCGGTCGGTCCACCATCGAGTCGAACAGGTCGCGACGGGTACGGAACGACAACTCGGGGTCCGAGTCCCACACCGGCGACCACTCGGGAT
>JADGOJ010000084.1 GCA_017883045.1 Acidimicrobiales bacterium | reverse complement strand
ACTGCGCGTAGCCTTGCTCGTCGGGCACGTACGGCGAGCCCGGCGTGAGCGGCTTCCTACCCGACATGGCTCGTAGCCAGTCGACGATCCGTTGGCGCCCCGTAATCAGGTCGCACTCGAAGAGGTCGGTGAAGGCGCTGACGAGGTGCAACTCCAGGTTGCGACGGACATCGGAGGCCCGATCGGCGCCGGCGCGCTCGAGCTCCTCGTAGCGCTCGCGGTACCAGGCCCAGCCGACGTCGACGAAGGACGATGAGGTCACCTCGACGTTGGCGGCCGTGGAGACCGTCGCTCGCACGGGCAGCACGGGTGCGAGCCCGTGGGCGCGACGGTCCAGTTGGTCGCTCACCCAGGCCCAGCCGTCGGCTTCTATCGCGAAGGTCGTCTCCAGGCGCCTGCGCGGAACGTCGAGGCGAGGCACGCTGGCGCGCCAGAGCCCGCCACGCGGGAGAACTGATCCGGTGCGGGGCTTTCCCATCAGCTGGCCCGCTGTCGAAGGATGCTGCGAAGAAAGGCGATCTCCTCGTCAGCGGACTTGGCGCGAAGACCGAACGCGTCGATCTGCACGTCTTTAACCGCGAGCAAGTGCCGCGCGTCGGCGAGCTCGCGCTCCGTTCGGCCCTTCGTCGCGATGTCGTGCAGCGGCGCGGTGGCGGCCAGCGGGTCCAGGCGACCGGACGCCACGAGGTCCGCCGTGGCGATCTCGACGACGCCGTCGCCGCGCGCGCGGCGATTGGGCAGCCTGCCCGCTCGTTCGTCACGGCGCAGCGTGTCGACCGAGCAGCCGCAGACCTCTGCCGCCTCCTGTCGGGTGAGATAGCGAGTCTCGGTCATGTCAGTTCCTCCTTCGGCTGCGGCGACGATCGCCGAGCCAGGGAGTACGGTGCCGATTTGCCGTGAGGGACAGTCGCCGTGTTTTAGGCGCCACCGCCCCGGGCGGGGGAAAGTTGCACCACCACGGACCGGGGCTGCACGGCCGTGCCCGCGCCGTGCCCGGGTCCGGGAACCAGCAGGCGCGCGGGGGCCAGGGTGTGAAGAGCGGTGCAGCCAGTGCGCTGCACTGGTCGTCGTCCGAGTTACCCGACGAATCGTCCGAGATACTCGGGTATCTGACTGGAATTGGACGTAACGAAGCCACGAAAACCCTTGAAAAATGGGAGTGGGCCGACGTCGGGACGTCGAGTATCTCGGACAGTAGTGGGCCGTGCAGGACTTGAACCTGCGACCCCTTGCGTGTCATGCAAGTGCGCTACCAGACTGCGCCAACGGCCCCTAAGGGTCTCCACCCTACCATTCATCACGATCCCTCCCGAGCCCCAACGGTCGCGACTAGTGAGATTCCAGTGACTCCACGAAGCCGTCGGGATCGGTCGCGAGGTCGAGCGTCGCCTGCCCCGCATTGTTGTGCACAACCTGTTCCAGGAAGACTTCGACGGCGGCACGGGCGTCACTTAGAGCGTCGTGACCACCCTGCGCCACGCCGTAGTGCCGGCAGAGGAACTCCTGTCCTCGACGGGGACGCAGTTCGCGGCTCGGCTCAATCGCGAGGTCGTGCTCGATCACGTCGATGATACGAAGCAGCGAGAGGTCGAAGTACTCGTCATTCAACTCGCTGCCGAGCACGGAGATTGAACTACGTCGCAGCATCTCCAGGTCGAAGCGAACCACGTTCGAACCCACGACGTAGGCCCCGAGTTCGTGGTAATCGCGAAGGATCTGGATCGCCCGGGTCAACCCCGCCTCGACGCTGTACACCGACTCGGAACCCCGCTTGGCCTCGATGTCCTCGATGGAGAGGCCGTGCACCCTGCGGGCTCCGGGCGAGATGGGCTTGTCGGGCACGACGAAGAACTGCTCGGACCAGACGGGCACGCCGAAGCGGTACGCGCAGAAGCCGTAGGAGATGGCCCGCTCACTGGCTACGCTGAGCCCAGTCGTCTCGGTGTCGAAGCCCAGGAGGAGCTCGGGCACGCGCTGGTATCTCTTCGCCACTGCTCCATCTTTGCACCTTCGTGTGACTCTTCACCTTGGTCGCTCCTCGACCCGGGCAACGGGATCGGGTTGGACGGTCATTCCGCCTGGCTCCGGACGGTACGTTTTGACGCTCGGGCCCCGGTGCGCAAGAGTTGCGCATGGGCAAGAAAGTAATCCTCGTGACCGGCGCGTCAGCGGGCATTGGAGGCGCGTGCGCCGACCGCCTTGCCCAGGCTGGCTGGACCGTAATCGGCGCGAGCCGCCGTGGGACTTCCAGCGGCGCGTGGCGTGGAATGACGATGAACGTGGACGACGACGACTCAGTCAGCCAGGGCGTCGCCGACGTCCTCGCCGAACACGGCCGGATCGACGCGGTGCTGGCGTCGGCCGGATGGGGCCTCGCCGGCGCCGCCGAGCAGACGTCGATCGGCGACGCCAAGGCGCAGTTCGAGACCAACTTCTGGGGTGCGGTTCGCGTCGTGCACGCGGTGCTGCCGATCCTTCGACGCCAGGGCGGCGGAAAGATCGTGCTGATGAGCTCCATCGCCGGCCAGATCGGCATCCCCTACCAAGCGTTCTACAGCGCCAGCAAGTTCGCCCTCGAGGGCTACGCCGAGTCGCTGGCGTACGAGGTCGAGCCGTTCGGCGTCCACGTCACGCTGGTCGAGCCGGGCAACTTCACGACCGACTTCACGATGAGCCGGCGAACGGTGCAGGTGCCGAGCGACGACCCCTACGAGACTGCGAGGGACAAGGCCATCGTGACCATGGAGGGCGACGAGGTGCACGGGGCGGACCCCCGCGACGTCGCCAAGGTGGTCGAGAGGGTCCTCGGTACCGCCAAGCCGCCCCGCCGGGCCTCGGTCGGCAAGGCCGCCGAGCGAGCCGGGCTCATCGCCAAGCGGCTCATGCCCTTCGCGCTCTTCGAGAGACTTGCGCGGGGAGGCCTCGGCGTCTAGCCACTGCCCTGCGTGCTCCGTGGCCTCTCGAAGGACGTGACCGGAGCACGACTGACGGGCGCCGATCAGGCGCGCTCCTCGGCGATCGAGTTCCCGCCGTCGACCACCAGGCACTGGCCGGTCACGTACGACGCGCCGGGCGAGGCGAGCCAGCAGATCGCGGCCGCCACCTCATCGGGGCGGGCGCTGCGTCCCACCGGGGTGCGAAGCCCCTGCTCGTGTTCGAAGGGCGTCTGGGATCCGGTCGCGATCCAGCCCGGCGCGACCGCGTTCACGGTGATGCCGTCGGATGCCGAGTCGACCGCCAGGGCGCGCGCGAGGCCCACCATGCCCGCCTTCGCCGCCGCGTAGGCGGGCTCGCCGACCATCGCCATCACCGGACCGGTGACGCTCGCGACCAAGACCAACCGCCCCCAACCGTTTCGCTCCATCGTGGGCAGGCAGGCCTTGGCGAGGAGGAACGACGCGTCGAGGTTCCGCGAGAGGCCGGCGCGCCACCGCTCGAAGTCCATCTCCTCGACCCGGCCGTTGGCGAACTGGGGATCAGAGACCGACGTCATGCCCGCGTTCTGCACGACCACGTCGAGTCTCCCCCAACGGTCGATCGCGCTGTCCACCAGTCGCGACGCCGTCGCGGGGTCGGTGAGGTCGCCAGCGAGCCCGAGCACCTCCGCGCCCTCGGCGTGCAGCTCGCGAACCCGGTCGTCGATGCGGTCCGTCGTCGAGGTGACGAGCACGGAGCAACCCATCGCCCCGAGGAGTCGCGCCGTGGCGAAGCCGATGCCGGTGGGGCTGCCCGCGCCGGTCACCAGCGCCGCGCGACCGGTCAGGTCGAAGGCCCGGTTCACGGGGTGAATCCACTGATCGCTCGGGACCCCGCGGCTGTCATTGCACTGATTCCCGATTTCTCCGACACCAACTGGTCTTCCCCTGACACCCTTTCGAATGTAGCCCGAGCAGCGCTGTGCCCCGGGCGCCGCTCGCGTCTCGCCTGCGCCGACACGCCGATTCGCCTCGCGCCATATGGTGAGGAAATGGAACTCCACACTCTTGGCCGTACCGGAATGAAGGTGAGCCCGCTCTGCCTGGGCGCGATGATGTTCGGCGAGTGGGGCAACCCAGATCACGACGACTCGATCCGCATCATTCACCGAGCCCTCGACGCCGGCATCAACTTCATCGACACCGCCGACGTCTACTCTCAGGGAGAGTCCGAGACCATCGTCGGCAAGGCCCTCTCGACGCTCGACCGCTCGAAGGTGATCCTCGCGACGAAGGTCCACGCCCAGATGGGCGACGACCGCAACGCCCAGGGCAACTCGCGCCGGTGGATCATGGCCGAGTGCGAGAGCAGCCTGCGACGCCTCGGCACCGACTACATCGACCTGTACCAGATCCACCGTCCCGACGAGTCGACCGACATCGACGAGACCTTGGGCGCGCTGAGCGACCTCGTCCACGCCGGCAAGGTCCGCTACATCGGCAGCTCGACCTTCCCGGCCGAGCAAATCGTCGAAGCCCAGTGGGTCGCCGAGAGGCGCGGACGCGAGCGGTTCCGCTGCGAGCAGCCGCCTTATTCGATCCTCGTGCGCGGTATCGAGCGCGACGTGCTGCCGGTCGCCCAGGCCTACGGCATGGGCGTCATCCCCTGGAGCCCGTTGGCCGGTGGATGGCTGTCGGGCAAGTTCGGCGCGGGCCAGGAGAACGCCAGCCGGCGCGCAGCGCGGATCCCCGCCCGCTACGATCTCGCCCTGCCCGGCAACCAACGGAAGCTCGAGATCGTCACCGAGCTGGCCACGGTCGCCAGCGACGCCGGGCTCACGATGATCGAACTGGCCCTCGCCTTCGTGCTCGAGCACCCGGCAATCAGTTCCGCGATCATCGGACCGCGCACCATGGAGCAGCTCGAGTCCCAACTGGCGGCACCCAATGTCCGATTGGACGCCGCGCTGCTCGACCGGATCGACGAGCTCGTGCCCCCGGGCACCAACGTCAACCGCGACGACTCGGGCTGGACCCCCTCGGTGCTGGCCAACGCCCGCAAGCGGCGGCGGAACCGCGCGTAGCCGCCGCGCCGCACAGCTTCTTCCCGGAGCGAGGTGAGGGAGATCTTTATGCAGTTGTTATGAATGAGGTCCCCGCCGGCGCCTGGCTATATGACTTGCCCAGTAAAGTTGGCTGGTGAATCTCAACCGGCGTTCGATATTTGGCCTGATGGCGGGCGCTTCAGTCGTCGCCGGATCGCTGCTGTTCGCGCCCAGCGCCCAAGCCGTCAGCGGCGCCCCGTCGGCTCCCAAGATTGCTGGTCAGAGGGCAGATACTCCGAAGTCGCCGCGAAACATCAACGCCCCGTTCTCCTTTCGCCTCGAGGACCAGCTGCTCGCAACCCTTCGTTACCTGCCGGTGACGTTCAGGCCGGCGACACCCCGGACCACTCCGCGGCCGACGACCACCACGACGACCACCACGACGACCGACCCGACGGCAACGACGACGACCGCACCGTCGACCACAACGTCGGTGCCGACCACGACGACCACGCTCAAGCGATCCGTCAAGGCCCCTGCCAAGACGACGCTGAAGATCATCCGGGGACGTTTCGTGTGGCGCTTCAACGCGATCGCGAAACTCAAGCCCCTGTGGCGCGTCGGAGCGGACAGCGTGGTCTTGCACGGCGCCTTGATGCACTTCCAGTCCGTCCACGGACTCGCGACCACGGGCGAGATGGACACGCCGACGTGGCAGACCCTGTTGGCGGCCGCCGTGAGGGGCCAGTACGACCCCACCAGCTACGACTACGTGGTCGTGAGCCAGGGCCGCCCCCAGCATCTTGACCTCTACGTGAACGGGCGTCACACCTACACCTCGCTCGTCAACACGGGCATCAGCGTCGCGCCCACCGAGAACGGGACCTACCCGGTGTACCTGCGCTACGTGACCACGACCATGTCGGGCGTCAACCCTGACGGGACGAAGTACCACGACCCGGGTATCCCCTGGACCTCGTACTTCCACGGGGGCGACGCGCTGCACGGCTTCATCCGCTCGAGCTACGGCTGGTCCCAGAGCCTCGGCTGCGTCGAGATGCCCTTCGCCAACGCCGCCAGGGTCTGGCCCTTCACGCCGATCGGCACGCTGGTCACGGTCAAGTAGCACCTCGCAGCACCGGATACCTTGCGGCCCCGTCCCGCGTGGTCACCGTGCCCATCGCGGATCGGTGGAGGCAGAACCAGGGTGCACAACTCCGAGCACCGGTTGCTCGCACGACCTTCCAGCCACCCGACGGGCACCACCCGTTCGTCAGAACGAGGAAGAGGCCGCTGTCGTTTCGATCGCCGGGGACGTCCACGTCGACGGACGACGAAGGATCGCCACGCTCGCGATGATCACCGCCGTGGTCGCGATGGCGGCGGCGAGACCCCGGCTGGCCTCGGTCGCGGTGGTGAAGTTGTACGCCGAGTGCCAGAAGGCCACGATGAGAATTGATCGCCCGGCCGACTGATACAGCCAGGTGAGGAACACCGAGCCGAACCCGATCCCCACCGCCCATCCGACGGTGCCAGCGACGCCGAAGTCGCGGAAGTTGGCGACGACCCAGAACAGCGGCAGGTGCCAGACTGCCCAGATCGGCCACCCGATGAAGGCCGCCCGGCCTCGGCTCGTGCGCTCGAGGAGCCGTTCCACGAGGAACCCTCGCCAACCGATCTCCTCGCCGAAACCATTGACGACGATCACGTAGGCCACCACCGCGATCCCGGCGGACGGCACACCAGAGTAGAGCACGAAGTCGCCGCCCTTCAGGCCGGACTTGGTCAGCAGCGGGATGACCATCAGCAACGCGGTCGCGGCGATGAGGCCGTACCAAGCCCAGCCGACCCGCCACCGAACGATCCGCGACCACAGTTCCTTCAGCCCGGATCGTCCCTCGCTCGCCCCAGTCACGATGACGGCGGCAACCCCTGGGCCGAGGAGGCCGAGCAGGTGCGTCGGCCAGCCCCGGCCCGGATGAACGACCTTCCCTGAGATGGCCAGCGGCAATCACCACGCCCAGGACAACGAGTACGCCAGCACCACGAACCACACAATCTTCTTCACGTCGGCATTCTTCCACTGGCGGTTCTTCGCCGGCACGGTCAAACCTCAGACGGCCAGACGGCGGATCCGGTCCTTCGCTCGGCATCGAGGGATGTCAAGTCGCGAGAACCCGGTCCCGAACTCAGCACCGAGCGAATCGCCGAACGCGCGCGGCGGTGGCGCACATCCCCACTCGGAGGCGGTGTCCGGATTCGAACCAGCGCACGGGGCTTCGCGGGCCCCTGCCCGACCACTCGTCCAACGAACGAGGTGAATGGACCACGCATCTCGTGGCCAGAGTCAGGTGCGGACACGATGCGGAGGCCACTCTCACCACAGACGGGGAAGGATTCTCCACCGGACTCGTCGTTGATACGCCTCGTACTCCTCTGACGTGGCCAGCAGGCGCTCTTCGACAAGGGCGCGGCCAACGTTGCAGGCGGTCACGAACAGGACCACGATCACGTTCCACAAAGAGATGCTCTGGAGCACATACCCGAGCTGAATGAACAGGTAGCCCGTATACAGGGGATGGCGAACGATGGAGTAGGGACCACGAAGAACGATCCCTCGATCCGCGGCGACCGAGCCAAAGGAACGGCCGAGGGCGAGCAGCGACACGACCGAGATCGCCAAGCCAGCCAACTGAGCGCCGAGGCCAACGTCGAGTCCCCAATGGGGGTGAGCGCCGCTTGGTTGGAGCAGCACGCCCCCGAACGTGCCCGCGAAGGCCAGGAGCCAGTCTCCGACACGCCGGCTGACGGCGCGAGGGGATCGGCGAACGAGAAACGCGATCATGATCCACATCTGCTGGACGAAGAAGGCCACTCCGATCAGGCGGTGCGAACCTAGATAGAAGAGGAGGTATCTCCTCGCGAAGATCGCGGCAATGAGCGCTCCGACCGCGTTCACGGTGAGTCGGCCTAGCCACCGCCCGTCGAGGCGCGATGGAGGGACCCTGAGCCACGTCGTCATCACGGCGCGGCGTCGTCCATGTGTTCTCACCAGCGAAGCACGCTCGTGCACTCACGGTCATCGCCTCGCGCCGGTCGGTCCGCGCTGATTGAACGGACCCCAATCATCGGTTGTCCGGTTGAGAGACTGGCGACGTATTCTGCTCTCGCCATTGCGGAGCGAACTCGACCGGGGTTCGGTTGGATGACGGATGGTGCCGGCCGCGGTGGGTGATGTCGCGACGATGGTCCTCGAGCATGGATTGAATCTCCCACATCAGGTGGAAGACCACCGGTGAAGCCAACTCGTCGCGCAGTCGGCGCGACATGACGTGGGCACTGGCGATGCGCTCTCCTCTGTTAGAACGAGACGCCGCCGGTGCTGGGACTCGCAGTGGTGGTCGTTGCGCCGCCAGGGCCCGGGCTCGTCGTCGACGTCGTGCCACCGCCAGAGAGGGTCGTGGTCGTGGGAACGCCGCCGGAGGACTTGGGCTTCACCGTGGTGTAGAGCGTCCACGTGCCCCACTGGTCTTTGACGTTGTTCCCGTTGACCTGGC
>JADGOJ010000083.1 GCA_017883045.1 Acidimicrobiales bacterium | reverse complement strand
GGCGCGCGCGAGCGATCGAGCACCACCGACGGCTCGCGGAACCAGCTGATGGACCGCGCAGCCTCACCCCAGAACCCTTCTGGATCGTTGATGCTCCGTGCCCAGACTTCGCGATACTTCCCCATGGCCCCCGATTCGCTCGAACCCTGCGGCCTCTTCACCGCAGGTGCGTTGCACCAAGGATGGCACCTCGAGGGTGCTTGGTCCACGCCTTCGTCGCGTGACTCGCGTCTCGTCGCTCCTTCAAGTGGGCCAAGCACCGGCATCGATGACTGAATCAGTAGTGTTCTGGGGTGATAGTTGCCTCGATAGCCCTGGGATGGAAGATCGCGATCATCTTCGTCGCCGGCGTGGCCGCGGGCGTGTCCAACGGCATCGCCGGAGGCGGGACCTTCCTGAGTTTCCCCACCTTGATCGCGCTCGGCATCCCCTCGCTGCAGGCCAACGTGTCGTCCTCGGTCGGCATCCTGCCCAGCACCTTCGGCGGCATCCGCGGGTTCCGCCACGAGTTGACCGTCCACCGACAGCTGCTGCGCGAATTGGTGCCCACGTGCATCCTCGGCTCGATCACCGGCACCACCCTCTTGCTGCTCGGATCGGAGAGGACGTTTCGCAGTGTGGTGCCGTGGCTCATCGGCGGCGCGACCGTCCTCTTCGCGATGTCGCCGAAGGTGACCAAGTGGCTCTCGAGAAGGAAGCGCGAACACGAGTCCGACGTCGTGCACCGTCGCTCGCTCTTCGTGGGCATCTTCGCCGCCTCCGTCTACGGCGGCTACTTCGGCGCGGGCCTCGGCATCGTGCTCCTGGCCTCGATGGCGCTGACGCTCCCCTACGACCTCAACGTGCTCCAGGGCATGCGCGTCGCCCTGTCACTCCTGATCAACCTGGTTGCCGGCATCGTCTTCGTGGCTCGCGGTCACCTCGCGGTGATGGCGGTGCTGGTGCTGTTGGTGGGCGCCTTGATAGGCGGTTGGCTCGGGACGCTCCTGATCCGCCGGCTCTCGCCCAAGATCGTGCGCGCCCTCGTCATCCTCATCGGTGCCGTCACCACCGTCAAACTGGCGATCGGGAGCTAGCCCGGGGGCGCGGTCCCACGGCCGCGACGAACGCCCGCCCCGTCCGACGTGTCGGCATGCGACGTGGCGTCAGCGCTGCGCCGTTCGACACCCGTGCGACGGTGAAAGACGATCTCGCCACAGACGACGACGAAGGCCAGGATGCCGACGGGTACCGCCGGGGCCGCCCGGGGCACCTTGATCGCGACCGCGGCACCGAGCCCGGCTCCCACGATCAACGCGAGCAGCACGTTGACGTTCCTCCCCACCATCGGTTCGTTGCGCTTGGTGAAGCTGGCCACGAGTTGGGTGAGCGTTCCCGTGAGGTAGGTCGTGGACAGCCCGCTGATCCCGAACCTGAGAACTGCGGCACTCTGGATGCCGAGGGCCACCGCATTGATCCCGAGCATCGCGTACTCCGAGGTGCCGGTGGGGACTGCTGCGACCGACTCCCACCAGATCGCGAACACCGTGAGCACGGCGAGTTCGAGGGCCAGCGCCGTGAGGATGGGACGAGGCCAGAAGTCCTGGCCCTTGGTGGCGTGTCCCGCGACTCGAGCGCCGACCAGGCTTCCCGAGATGAAACAGACGAAGGCGACACCCGTGTGAATGCCGAGCGAGACGTCACTCTTGCCGGCCGAGACACCGAGCAGCACCATGTTTCCGGTCATGACGCTCGTGAAGACACCGCCGAGTCGGGTGAAGCCAATGGCGTCGACGGCACCCGTGACCGCCGTCAACAGCACCACGAGAGCGTCGCGCTGATGCGCCGGTGTCCAGAAGGTTCCCTCGCGCGTGCCGATCATGGCTCCTCGCTTCGCACCGACATTCATCTCGGGATCTCCCGTCAGTGCGCCGCGGGGCGGCCGCCGAGGAACGATTCAACGAACGCGGGGTTCTGTTCGAGGTCCTTGGGGGCTCCTGCGAGGACCACGCGACCGCCGCCGAGGACGTACGTCCAGTCCGAGATGCGAAGGGCGGCCTTGGCCCGCTGCTCCACGAGCAGGACCGTCGAGCCGTGGTCGGCGAAACCCCGGATGTACTCCTCGAGCAACTGCGTCGCGACGAGCGGCGCGAGATTGGCGGTCGGCTCGTCGAGCACGAGCACCGAGGGCGACAGCATCAGCACGCGCCCCATGGCGAGCATCTTTCGCTCGCCTCCCGAGAGCTTGCCGGCCTTGCGCGTCATCATGCCCTTCAACCTCGGGAAGAACTCCAGCACCGCGTCGATGCGCGAGGGAACCTCGCGGCGATTCAGCAGGTACCCCCCGATCTCCAGGTTCTCCCTCACCGACAGGGGTGGGAAGACGTCGTCGATCTGGGGCACGTAGCCGACTCCCCTCTTCGCGACCTCCTCGGAGGCGAGGTTGGTGACGTCGTCGTCGTCGATCTTCACGTGGCCGTCGAGGACCCGCACCACGCCGACCAGCGACTTCAGCAGCGTGGACTTGCCCGACCCGTTGGGCCCCACGATCGAGACGACCTTGCCCGGTGTTGCCTGGATGTCGATGCCGCTCACGATCGGACGACCGTCGTAGCCGGCGCTGAGCCCGGTGGCGGTCAGTACCTGACCCTGCTTCGAGAGTTCAACCGACAAGGTACGCCTCCACCACTTCGCTGTTCTTGCGCAGTTCGGCCATGGTGCCCTCGGCGAGGACTCGGCCCTCCGCCAGGACGATGACGGGGTCGCAGAACGCGTCCATCAGCGCGAGCTCGTGCTCGACCATCAGGATCGTCATGCCGTCCTTGGCCATCCTCGTCAGCTGGTCGCCGATCTTGTGCGCGAGGTTGGGGTGCACGCCGGCCATCGGCTCGTCGAGCAGCAGGACCTTGGGCTCGGCCAGCAGCGCCCGCATGATCTCCACGAGGCGGCGTTGGCCACCCGAGAGACCTCCCGCGTACGCGTCGGCGTACTGGGAGAGGCCGAAGCCTTCGAGGATCTCCTCGGCTCGCTCGATGTTCGCCTTGTCCTCGGCACCCCAGCGTCGACGTCCACGCAACGATCCCCAGAACGAGTCCCCCGACTGGTTCGGAATCGCGCTCACGAGGTTCTCCAGCACGGTCAGCTTCTTGAACTCACTGGCCAGCTGGAAGGTGCGCACCAGTCCCCTCTGCGCCCGCTTGTAGGAAGGCAGCGAGGTGATGTCCTCGCCCTCGTAGAAGATCTTCCCGCCCGACGACGGCAAGGTCCCGGCCAGCATTGCCAACGTCGTCGACTTGCCGGCGCCGTTCGGTCCGATCAGCCCCGTGACGCGGCCCTGGCGAATCTCGATGCTGACGTCCGACACGACCGTGACGTCGTTGAACGACTTCGTGAGGCCCTGGGTCGAGAGGATCACGCGGTGGTCGTTCGCCACGTCCTCGAGCCGCAGGAGGTGGCGGAAGTTGAGCTCATCGACTTTGCCGATCTTCACCATCACCTCGGCGTCGATGTCCTCGGACGACTTGGACGGCGGCGGCGGCGGTATCGGCGCGCCGCTCAGGATGCGGCGCCGCTCGGGCAAGATGCCGTCCGGGCGGAACCAGAGAAAGAGGACGATGAGCAGTCCGATGGCCACCCACTGGAGCGACGGCACGAGCGACGGGTTCGCGAGCGGCGGGATGTACCGGGTCGCCTCCTCGAAGCCCACCGGCACGAGGATCGCGCCGAGGATGGCACCCTTGTGGTTGCCGGCGCCACCGACGATGATCGCGGCGAAGAACACGATGGTCTCGGCGTAGCCCCACGCGCCCGGCGCCCAGAGGCTGATGAAGCCCACCAGGATGGCCCCGCTCAGTCCCGCCAGCGCGCCACCGAGCACCAGCATGCTGGTGCGGTTGAGCCGGAGGTTCTTTCCCAGCGAGTCCGCCACGATGTCGTTGTCGCGCATCGCTCGCAGCGACCGGCCGTAGGGGGACTCGGTGACACGGCGAAGCAGGAAGTAGACGAGGATGGTGAGCACGACCGCCACTCCGCCATAGGCGAACTGGTAGGCCAGCCCCTGGGGGTCCCAGATGCTCTGGAACGGTGCCGGGACGATCGAGATGCCGGCCGCACCGTTCAGGAACGGCACGTAGTCCTTCGCGAGGACGTTGAGCAGCACCGCCGAGACGAGGAGCCCGACGGCGGCGAAGTCGCCGCGCAGACGCTTGCCGACGAGGAACACGAACGGCAGTGCGAGGAGCCCACCGATGATGGCCGCGCCAATCCACGGCAGCGGCCATGGCAGGCTCCATCCGAGCACGTACTGCTGGAAGCCGCCGTTGGAGGTCGCCGCCCGCGGCATGGAGAGAATGGCGGCCGCGTACGCGCCGGCCGACTGGAAGATGATGAAGCCGAAGTTGGAGAGCCCCGCGAAGCCGAACTCCACGTTGAGCGCGAGGCACGCCATGGCGTCGACCGCGGCGTAGATGATGATCGTTGCGAGATAGAAGGCGTAGGCGGACATTAGAGGGTCTTCTCGCTTCCGAAGATGCCGTAGGGGCGGAAGGTCAACATGCCCAGCAACGCAACGAATGCGATGACTTCCTTGTATTGGGGATTGACATAGGCGGCGCTTACCTCCGTGGAGAGGCCAATCACCATCGCGCCGAACATGGCGCCGTACGGCTCACCGGGTCCCCCGAGGAACATGGCCGCCAACAGCAGAACGATGTACAGCTGCGCGCTGGTCGCCTCGAAGACTCCGTTGTTCATGGCGAAGACCACCCCCGCCAAGCCACAGAGAGCACCAGAGATGAGCCACGTGGTCGAGATGATGAACTGCGTCTTGACACCGCTGTTGCGCGCGAGGTTCGGGTTGGCGGATGTCGCCCGCATCGCCTTTCCCAGGCGCGTGTAGCGCAGAAGCCAGTGGATCGTGACGAGGACCACCGCGCAGATGGCCAGGATGATCAACTGCAGGCCGCTGAGGAACATGCCCAGAATGTGGTATTCGTGCCCCGTGTTCTGACGGTAGGAGACGTAGCTTCCACCGACGATGGCCTGAAGGCCGAAGGTGCCGATCAGGTCCACCCCGAGCGCGACGATCACCACGGTGATCGGCGCCAGGTTCCTGCGCTGGAACGGCGTGAACACGAATCGATTGAGCGCCCAGGACGCCACCGCTCCGGTAACCACGCCGAAGGGCAGCGACGCCCAGGCGGTGACGCCGTGCACGTTGGCGTAGTAGGCGACGAACGCGCTGTTGATCATGATCGACCCGTACGCCAGATTCAACACGTTGGTGACCGCGAACTGCATGGTGAACCCGACCGTGGCGATGGCGAGCACCGCGGCGGTGATCAGGCCGAAGCCAAACGATGACATGAAGACGCTCAAGGTGATCAGACTTTCGTGATTTGGAGCCGATGGAGACTGCGAGGTGACCGCGCGACGACGGGTCGTTGGCTGGAACGACCCGCGTCGCGAGACGCTTCGACCGCGGCAACGGAGAGCGCCGTCACCGCAGTCGAAGCAGCACGACTACTTACATGAAGTCAAGGTGCAGAGACCCAGGCTGCCCGCCGAGACAGTCGTCCCGTCAGCCAGGAACTGGTCGTCCTCGAACGCACCGTAGGCGGTCTGGTACTGGTCGAACTGGTACTTGCCACCAACTCCGAAGTACTGGATCTTCTTGCCGGCCTTCAGGGCCTTCAGTCCGGCGGCAAACGAGGAGACCACCGTGGCGCCCGGAGCGCCCTTGGCGATCTTCAAGATGTCCGCCTTGTACTTCGAACCGGTCGTCGAGTGCGACATCACCATCGCGAGTGCCGCGAGGTTGATGCCGTCGTACAGGTGCACCGTTCCATTGGCCGTGAGCAGGCCCTGGAAGCTCGGAACACCCTTCACCTTGCCGGACTGCGCCAGGACGAGCTTCTTGTAGAGCGGGTACGCCGGTCCGGAGAAGTTCACCGTCCCGTTGTCCGCATCGAAGTTCTTGATGAAGTTCTGCACGCCAATCGGTCCCGTGGTGACTCCCGAGAAGAACACCGGGTCGATCATGGCCGAGGTGCCGATCACCGGAATCATCTTGTTGTTGTTGAGCTGGTACACCTCGCTCAGGATCGCGACACCGGCGGCGCCGAGCGCCTCCATCATGATCGCGTCAGGGTGTGCAGCGACGATGGCCTGCGCCTCGGTGTTGAACGTGGTCGCGTTGATGTCCAGGGTCTGATTGGAGACGACGGTCATTCCGTTCTTCTTGAGAGCGGCCAGAGCCGGCGCGACGAAGGTCTGCGAACCCGCATCGTTCCCGAAGGCCAGGGCGATGTTCTTGTACCCCTTGTTCTTCGCGATCTTCACCATGGCCACCGAGTCGGCGGCGTCCGGCGGCACGAGACGGAAGAAGTACGGGAAGTGGATCGAGTCGAACTCCGACTCACCGGTCATGCAGAACGACACGGTCTTGTGGGCGTCCAGGACGGGGACCACGGTCGACGCTTCGTCCGACGTGCAGCCGATGACGAGTGCCAGGTTCGACGTCGTTGCGTACATCTGACGAACGGCCGGCACGGCGTCCGCGGGGTCACCGCGCGTGTCCACCACCTTGCAGTTCACCCGCTTGCCGAGAATGCCGCCCGACAGGTTGATGGCCTGGGACGCCGCCAGACACGCCGTCTGGTACTTCGGTCCCAGCGCGGCGTCAGCGCCAGTGAACGGCGCCACGGCGGCAATGGTGAGCGAACCCTTGAACTTGGGCGCGGCGAGCGCCTTCGTTCCAGGCAAGCCCACGGTCGCCGCGATGACGGCGAGCACCGTAACTAGCAAAGTCAGTCGCATTCGCATCCGCGAGGCCGAAGTCACCCCCGACCACGTTGTTGAAATTCCATCCATTACTGCCCCCCTCATTGGATTGTTGCTTCTGCTCCTACTTAAAACAGACCTTCTTGATTACAGCAGTTCTCTAGAACGTTTTGGTGTCGGGCTTCAAAGGCATCCACGGCCAGTCTTCGGGAGCCCCCTCTTCGGCCACGACGCGGTTCGAAATGGTGCCGACGCCCTCGACCGTGACCTCGATGACGTCGCCCGGCGTCAGCCACACCGGCGGTGTGCGAGCGAAGCCGACGCCTCCCGGGGTGCCCGTGGCGATGACGTCGCCCGGTCGCAGCGTGGTGAAGGACGAGAAATACTCGACGGCCTTGGCGACGCTCACGATCATGTCCGACGTCCGGGCGTCCTGCATGACCGTGCCGTTGAGCGTCGACGTGATCCTCAGGTCCGTGACGTCGACCTCGTCGTTGGTGACCACCTCGGGCCCGATGGGCATGGTGCCCTCGAAGTTCTTCCCCGGCGTCCACTGGGTCGCGGCCCGCTGCCACTCGCGCGCCGAACCATCGTTCATGACGGCGTAGCCCAGGATGGCGTCAAAGGCGTTCTCGGCCCTGATGTAGCGACCGCCCTTGCCAATGACGATGGCGAGCTCGGCTTCGTAGTCGAGGCGTTCGCTCAGCGCCGGCTTGACCATGTCGTCGTAGGCACCGATGACGCTGCCCGCCCCGCGCACGAACGACTCAGGCCAGGTTGGCACCGCGCGACCGCCTTCGATGGCGTGATCGGCGTAGTTCACCCCGAGGCAGAGCACCCGAGGCGGGTTCGGCGTCACCGGAGCGAAATCCGCCTTCTCAAAGGTGGTTCCCGCCTGGGACGAGGCGCCTCGAGCGGCTTCGAGTGCCGCGTCCCCACCCTCGGCCAGACCGTTGATGCTCGACAACGCTTCGTTTCCCGTCGCATCGGCGAGGTCAACATACCCTTCGCTGCCTCGAACATGTAACCGCAGACCACGTGAGGTCCTGATGGTCGCAAACCTCATTGGGTCTCCTTCATTCATCGTGAACCAATTGGTTTCATTGGTTCAATTTGGTCCATGTTAGGTCGCGATTGGTTACCCGTCAATCCACTACCTGAGAGATTTCCAGATTTGTCAAGTGCCAAGTTTGTACGATTGGTAGAATTGGTTAAATAAGTCGACCGAGGGGTCCTATGCGAACACTTGCCAGCGAGCGAATCCGTGAAGTTGCCGAGGTGGTGTTGAAGGAAGCTGCGCTGAAGGGACTGCCGGCCGGAGGCCGACTCCCGACAGAACGCGAGCTCGCCCAGGGGCTCCACCTCTCACGTTCCACCGTGCGCAGCGCCATGGCGCTTCTCGAAGCCGAGGGCGTCGTGACTCGAGAAGTCGGCAGGGGTACCTATCTGCGTCGTGATCCCCGGAGCGAAGCAGTCGACATGAATGTGGACGCGTTCTGGCCGCACGCCATCTTGAAGAACGTGAGTCCGGCCGACGTGATGGCCGCGCGCCAGTCGCTCGAGCCGGCCGCGATGTACTCGGTGGTGGCCCAGGCAACCGAGGCCGATTTTGACGAGGTCGATCGCTGCCTGCTCGGATGCGAGAGCGCAGCGAACTACGACGAGTACGAGTCGTGGGACCTATCGTTTCACCGAAGCCTGGTGCTGGGTTCGCACAATGACCTGCTGGTGCGAATGTACCTACTCATTGAGGTGGCCCGCCAAGGCGAACTATGGGGAAGCCTTAAGCGGCGCAGTGACACGAGCGAGCGCCG
>JADGOJ010000082.1 GCA_017883045.1 Acidimicrobiales bacterium | reverse complement strand
CGCGACTGGCTCGACGCGGTGCGCGCCGCCCGAGGTGAGACGATCGAGCGCGAGGTCCGCCCGCCGACGCCGCTGCTGCGCCGGGCGGCCGGCGAGCCACGGCCCGACGACGCCGCGACGTTGACCGAGGCGCTGGCCTGGCACGTGGAGGCCCATCCCGAGCTGGTGTGCCTCCGACTGCTCGAGACCGACCGACCAGGGGCGTTCGAGGACGTCTCCTACGCCTCGCTCGCCCACCAGTCGCGCGTCGTGGCCAGCGGGCTGCTCGCACAAGGACTCGACCGTGGCGAGCGGGTGGCGATCATGCTGCCTACGGGAAGGGAGTACTTCGTCGTCTTTCTTGGGGTGCTGCTCGCCGGCGGCGTGCCCGTCCCCATCTACCCACCGGCCCAGATGGCGGTACTCGAGGCGCACCTCACCCGCCAATCGCATCTTCTCGAGAACGCCGGCGCCACGCTGCTGGTCACGGTGCCCGAGGCGATGGTCGCGGCTCGCTTGGTGCGCGCGCGAGTCGCCTCGCTTCGAAAAGTGTGCTCTCCCCAGTCACTCGTCGACGTGGGCCACCAGCCGCTGCCGCTGCCCGAGGTCGGCGCCGACGACATGGCGTTGATCCAGTACACGTCCGGGAGCACCGGCGACCCCAAGGGCGTGGTGCTGACCAACCGACAGCTCATCTCCAACATCGTGTCGATGGGCGGGGCGGTCGACATCGACTCCTCGGACGTCCTGGTCTCGTGGCTGCCGCTCTACCACGACATGGGCCTCATCGGGTGTTGGCACGCCCCCTTGTACTTCGGCGTGCCGATCGTCGTCATGTCGCCGCTCACGTTCCTGGCCCATCCGGTCAGCTGGCTGCGCGCCATCTCCACGTACTCGGGCACGTTGAGCGCCGGGCCGAACTTCGCCTATCAGAGTTGCGTGGACCGGATCACCGACGCCGACCTCGTCGGGCTCGACCTGTCGTCGTGGCGGGTCGCGATCAACGGCTCCGAACCGGTCAGCGAGTCGACAGTGGACCGGTTCGTCGAACGCTTCGCTCCCTTCGGGTTCCGACGCACCGCGATGTTTCCCGCCTACGGTCTGGCGGAGATGGGCGTGGGTGTCGCCTTCACCCAGGTCGGACACGGGCCGAGGGCCGATACCGTCGACCGCGTCGCCCTGCAAGAGTCGGGCCGTGCCGTGGCGGCGACGGGGCCGACCGCCGCGGTGACGATCGTGGGCTGTGGCAGGGCCCTTCCCGGCTACGAGATCCGGATCGTCGGGCCACGGGGTGAGGAGCTTGCCGAGCGCACGGAGGGGACGGTCGAGTGCAGAGGACCATCGGCGACCAGCGGGTACTTCAAGAACGACGCGGCCAACCGGTCCCTTTGGCATGAGGGATGGCTCGACACGGGCGACCTCGGCTACTTCGCCGACGGCGACCTCTTCTTGACCGGGCGCTCGAAGGACCTCGTCATCCGCGGCGGTCGCAAACTTCACCCAGAGGAGCTCGAGCAGAGCCTCGGAGGGATCGACGGTGTGATCCGAGGCGGTGTCGCCGTCTTCGCCCGAGCGGATTCGCGCCTCGGAACCGAACAGGTCGTGGTGGTCGCCGAGACCGAGTTGAAGGATCCCCACGCGAGGGTCGCGCTCGAAGGGGCAATCGCGAAACGGGGGCTGGAACTGCTCGGCGTGGCGCCCGACGAGGTCGTGCTGACCACTCGAGGAGCACTGCCGCGCACGGCGAGCGGCAAACTGCGCCGCTCCGCGACTCGAGACGCCCTGGCCTCGGGAGAGCTCGGTCGACGACCGGCTTCGGTGCCGGTCCAGTTGGTCCGCTTCGCGTGGTCGGGGCTCGGCCCGATGGTGCGGCGCGTTCCAGGAGCGCTCCGTGACTGGCTGTACGCCGTCTACGCGTGGGTCGTTGTCGTGCCGATCGGGCTCTGTGTGTGGGTGGTGTCACTGGCGCCGCTGTCGCTGCGAAGAAGGTGCGCGATGGCGCGTTCGATTGGTCACGTGGCTTGTCGAATGCTGCGCGTCTCGCTCGAGGTGGAGGGAACCCTCCCGCGAGCGACGCAGCCGTTGGTGGTCACGGCGAACCACTCGAGTCTCATCGACGGCGTGGTCCTGTTCTTGATCTGTGAAGGGCCAGTCGCCTTCGTCACCAGCACCGATCTCGAGCGGCGATGGGGCCTCGGCCGACTGCTCGGTCGCTTCGGCTGCGTCTTCGTCGAACGGGGCGATCCACGACGCAGCGTCGAGTCAGTGGAGAAGCTCGTCGGCGTCGTGCACAGCGGCCGTTGGCTCGCCATCTTTCCCGAGGGCTCACTCAGTGGCGCCAGGGGACTGCGCACCTTTCACCTCGGCGCCTTCGATGCTGCGGTGGCCGCGGCCTGCCCGGTCGTGCCGGTCGGCCTCAAGGGAACCCGTGAGATCCTCTCGCCCGGGTCCCTTCGGCCCCACCCGGGCCGCGTCCGCGTGGTCGTAGGAGCACCGGTGCTTCCGACGGGCGCGGACTTCGCTGCACGCGTCAGCCTGCGCGACGCAGTGAGACACACCGTGGCCGAGCTAAGTGGTGAAAACTCGCTCGCGACCTGAGCGGCCGACTCGTCGCATCCGCGGTCACCGCTCGGCGATGGTACTCGGGGGTCGTGCCGCTCGATCCGCCGGGTCCTCGGGGCGAGGCGAGTTCAGTTTCGATCAGTGGGCAAATGCCACGCGCATGACGCTGGCTTCCACCACACTGCCGTCCTTCGCCGAGAGCGTCTTGAAGACCAGCGCTCCGGCCTTGGCCGAGGGCAGGGGGAACGACACCTTCTTGGCGAACGGTCCCATCACCCCCATCGATCCGCCCATCACGGTCGTGCGAACGACCGGTGTCAGACTGCCGTCTTGACGAAGGTCGACGTTCACGACCGCCTCGAAGGCGGTGCTGCGCCCGGCCAGCGACACCGGCGACGAAATCGCGGCGAGCGCCTTGGGTGACGTCACGTTGATGGCGCCCGAGACCGCACCGAGCACCCACCATGTGTTGTCCGAAGTGACTTGGCGCACGAGCACCGTGGTGACCGGGCCATTCGAGGTGGCGCGGATCGGGACCTCACCCGACCGGCTGTCGCCCTGCTGGAAGGCACCGACTATCGGAGAGGTGAAGCCGACGAAGTCGACCGCGAACGAGTAGGCGGCGGTCAGCGGATCAGTGAATCGCATCGGACTCGTGGCGAAGGGCCACATCGCCGTCGCGGGCTGCTCGACGAGCGTGGTCGTAGTGGTCGGCGCCGGCGCCGACGTCGTCGTCGTGGTACTGACCGTCTGTCGTCCGATGACGACGCCGAGTCCGGCGACGACGACTAGCAACGCCACCACCCAGGCCAAGGTTCGCTTGCTCATGTCGTGGACCAACCTCTCGATGAAACCTCTCTCCAATCACCAACTTATGCCGGTCGATTCGTGAAGGCAACGAGACCGAAGTCCCTTGCCTCGCACGCGGACGCCCACCCGAGCAGCCGAAAGGCCGTTGTTCACATGGCCTTTGCGCCGAGCCGTCCAACCGCGCACCTGGTCCGTAGATTCAACTTGTGACTTTCGACCCACCGGGCACATGACGAGCGCCAACAAAATGGTGACATGACCGTCCTCGGCGTAGAAGAGTCCGGGCCGCGGCAGTCGCCACGTCGGTCCAACGCGCCCGTGGCGTTCGCGTGCCTCGGTCTCGCGGTCGGCGCAGCGTTGCGTCTCGCCGGCGCCGACGTCGCGGGGAACGCCGCCTGGATCGTCACCATCGCCTGTGGCATCGCCTTCTCGCTCTACTCGACGGTGCGCAGTCTCGCCAAGCGGCGCCTGGGCGTGGACCTCATCGCCCTGCTGGCCCTCGTCGGCGCGCTCCTCGTTCGCGAGTACCTGGCGGGGGCCATCATCAGCGTCATGCTCACGAGCGGGGGCGCCCTCGAGAACTGGGCAGCCGGCCAGGCCCGGCGGGACCTGCAGGCCCTGCTCGAACGCGCTCCGCGCACGGCGCACCGCTACGTCGGCGACGCGTTGGAGACGATCGGACTGAACGACGTCGCGGCGGGCGATCTGTTGATGGTGGCCTCGGGCGAGCTGGTGCCGGTCGACGGCATGATCAACTCCGCGTCGGCGGTGCTCGACGAATCGGCGTTGACCGGTGAACCGCTGCCGGTGGAGCGTGCCCGTGGTGAGCAGGTCCGCAGCGGCGTCGTGAACGCCGGTGGGCCCCTGGACATGACGGCCACGACCGTGGCCCAGGACAGCACCTACGCTCAAATCGTCCGGTTGGTGCGAGAGGCCGAGGCGTCCCAGCCGCCGTTCGTGCGCCTCGCGGACCGGTACGCGCTCTTCTTCATACTGCTGACGTTCGTCGCCGCAACGATCGCCGGGCTCTTGGGCGGTGCGAGCCGAGTGGTCGCGGTGCTGGTCGTGGCGACGCCGTGCCCCTTGATACTCGCGGCGCCCGTCGCCTTCGTCTCGGGGCTCTCGCGTGCGGCACGTCGAGGAATCGTCATGAAGGGCGGGGCGGTGCTGGAACGGCTCGCGCGTTGCACGACAATCCTGGTGGACAAGACCGGCACCCTCACCGTCGGCCATCCGGTCCTCCTCGAGGTCGTTTCGGGCGGCGCGTTGAGCGAAGGACAGTTGCTCGGCTACGCGGCGTCGCTCGACCAGGTCTCGCCGCACGTCCTGGCGAGCGCCGTCGTCCAGGCGGCGCTCGCTCGCGACCTCGAACTGGTGCGGCCCCAGGACGTCGTCGAGGTGGCCGGAGACGGTATCAGGGGCACGGTCTCTGGTCACCGAGTCGCGGTCGGCAAGGCCGCGTGGTGCGGCTTGGTCGGAAGCCCCTCGTGGGCCAGGTCGGCGCGGCGAAAGGCCCGCCTCGACGGATCGCTCACCGTCTTCATCGCCGTCGACGACCTGCCCGCGGGCGTCTTCGTGTTCGACGATCCCCTGCGACCCGACGCGGCGCGCACGATCCGGTCCCTGCGCAAGGGGGGCATCAGCCGGATCGTGATGGTCACGGGCGATCGCATCGAGGTGGCCGAGACGGTCGGCGCGGTCATTGGTGTCGATGAGGTGCTCGCCCAGCGCACCCCGCCTGAGAAGCTCGAAGTCGTGCGCATGGAGACCGGCCTCGCGCCCACCATCATGGTCGGCGACGGCGTCAACGACGCGCCGGCGCTCGCCCTGGCCGACGTGGGCGTCGCCATGGGAGCGCGCGGCTCGACCGCGGCGTCCGAGGCGGCCGACGTCGTGCTCACCGTCGACCGGCTCGACCGACTGGGCGAGGCCACGATGCTGGCCCGGCGCACCAAGCGCATCGCGGTGCAGAGCGTGGTTGCCGGCATGGCCATGTCGATCGTGGCCATGGCCTTCGCGGCGGCCGGCCTCTTGCCCGCGGTGGGGGGAGCGCTGCTGCAAGAGCTGATCGATGCGGCGACGATCCTCAACGCCCTTCGCGCACTGAAGGGAGGGCGTGGCGAGTCGGTCATCAGCAGCGAGGACTCCCTGCTGACCCAGCGCTTCCGAGACGAGCACCGAGACGTGCGCGCCGCGATCATCCAGATCCGCGCGACCGCGGCCAACCTCGGCGTCGTCGAACAAGTGGGCGCCCTCTCGGCCGTGCGCGACGTGCACCGAATCCTCACCGACGAGGTGCTCCCGCACGAAGAGGCCGAGGATCGGATCCTCTACCCCGCGCTCGGACGGATACTGGGCGAGACCGACTCGATCGCGTCGATGAGCCGGGCCCACGTCGAGATCAAACACCAGGTGCGAAGGCTGGGTCAGCTGCTCGACGCGCTCGACGAGGAAGGCGCCGAGGAGTCCGACCTCGTCGAACTGCGCGGCATCCTCTACGGACTGAGTGCGATCCTGACCTTGCACACGACCCAAGAGGACGAGAACTTCCTCTCGCTCGGCGAAGAGGCACCGAGCCTGAAGCCCTAGCCACTGCGACGGCAATCGAAGTGTGAACTTCTGGACACCAGCCACCTCCCAGAGGACACCGAGCAGTCACCTCACTCTCGTAGCGTGAGACCGTGACCGCACGCCGGGCCCAGAGCACCTCAACTCGAGCGCATCGGCGCGCGACATCGTCCGCGCGACGACCTCCAGCTCTCGTTCGTCGTTCACGAGGGTCAGCGAGCCATCGGGCCTGAATCGAACTTCCGGCACCTCCTGGGCGATGGCTTCCCACAACGTGCGCGCGCGAAGCGCCATCCGCAGTTCCGCGCCAGCCGCTCGCCCGCTGACCCAGATCAATCCGAAGTTGCGCACGGTCGCGCCACTCGGGACCGCGTCGCGTTCCAGGTGCACGACGCTCGCCCCGCGGCCCAGGGCGAAGAGCGCGTGCATCGTCCCGATGACGCCGCCGCCCACGACGATCACGCGCTGTCCACTGAGGTCTTGGTCGACGTCAACGACCATGGTGTGCGAAGTTACGTCGCCGACATTGCTCGATGGTGAAGAGTGGGTGTCGCGTGTCCAACAACCGCGGCGCTCGCCGGGTCTACGAGAGCCTGCGCTCGGCGAAGAACGATTGGAGCAAGTGGATCGACTCGTCAGCGAGTACGCCGTAGGTGAGCGCCGCCTCGTGCAAGAGCCGGGGGTCGCTCAACAGGTTGTAGCGCGATCCGACGGCTCCCGCCTTGTCGTCCATCGCCCCGATTACCACCCGGCCGATCCGTGCGTTCAGCAACGCCCCGGCGCACATCACGCACGGCTCGAGCGTGACGTAGGCGGTGACCCCATCCATCCTCCAACGAGGTCGCGACGCCGCGGCGACGCGCAGCGCGACGAGCTCGGCGTGCGCCGTGGGGTCCTGATCGACCTCGCGACGATTCTCTCCGACTCCGATGACCACGCCATCGTCGACCAACACGCATCCGACCGGCACGTCGTCGTGCTCAGCGGCCATCGCGGCGGCGTCGAGCGCCAGCCGCATGAATCGTGCGTCGGTCGGGGGCTCTTCCATGACGACGAACTGTAGGAGAGATGAGCACGGCCCGTTGGCCGGCTAGGTATTCGGTCTCTTTTGGCGTTGTAGACTCGTCGACGGAGGGGTGCGAGAGCGGCCGAATCGGGCAGTCTCGAAAACTGCTGTGTCTACGGGCACCGTGGGTTCAAATCCCACCTCCTCCGCCAGCACGAAACGGGTGACTTCGGTCACCCGTTTCGTGCGTCTGGTGACACGTTCTGGAAGTGGAACTACGCTGGAAGCGTCTGACGCTGTCGGACGCCGTCCTAGGAGAATGCCATGGTTTCGTCCATCGAATCGTCTGTAGGTACCGCTCGCAAGATCATCACCGAACTGCCCGGGCCCAAGTCGCGCGCCCTCCACGAGCGACGCAAGGCCGTGGTGAGCGCCGGTCTGACCAACGGGTTCCCCATCTACATCGAGCGGGCCAACGGCGCCATCCTCCAAGACGTCGACGGCAACCAGATCCTGGACCTCGGGTCGGGCATCGCCGTGACGAGCATCGGCCACGCCGTGCCCGAGTTGATCGACGCCGTCAGCGCCCAGGTCGCCGCCTTCACGCACACCTGCTTCATGGTGACGCCCTACGAGAGCTACGTCGAGGTCTGCGAGGAACTCGCCGCGTTGACGCCCGGCACGCACGCCAAGACCAGCGCGTTGCTGAACTCGGGGTCCGAGGCCGTCGAGAACGCGGTCAAGGTCGCTCGCCTCGCCACCGGTCGCCAAGCCATCGTCGTCTTCGAGCACGCCTACCACGGACGCACCAACCTCACGATGGCGCTGACCGCCAAGAACATGCCCTACAAGGACCGCTTCGGCCCCTTCGCCCCCGAGATCTACCGCGTGCCGATGAGCTACCCGTACCGTGACGGTATGAGCGGCGCCGAGGCCGCCGCGCGGGCGATCAAGATCATCGAGACCCAGGTGGGCGCCAAGAACGTCGCGGCACTGTTGATCGAGCCCATCCAGGGTGAGGGCGGATTCGTCGTGCCGGCCGAGGGCTTCCTGCCCGCGCTGTCCGAATGGACCACCCAGAACGGCGTCGTGTTCATCGCCGACGAGATCCAGAGCGGCTTCTGTCGCACCGGTGACTGGTTCGCGGTCGACTACGAAGGGGTCGTGCCCGACATGGTCACCACCGCCAAGGGCCTCGCGGGCGGCATGCCGCTGGCCGCCGTCACCGGACGGGCCGAGTTGATGAACGCCGTGCACGAAGGGGGCCTCGGTGGCACCTACGGCGGGAACCCGGTCGCGGCCGCCGCGGCACTCGCCACGATCAAGACCATGCGCGACCGCAACCTCGCCGGGCGCGCCCGCGAGATCGGCGAGATCGTGCTCGGCAATCTCCGCTCGCTCCAGCTGGACGTCGCGATCATCGGCGACGTGCGCGGTCGCGGCGCGATGCTCGCCATGGAGCTCGTCGTCCCGGGCACCAAGGACCCCAACGCCGCCGCGGCCAAGGCCATCGTGAGCTACTGCAACCAGCACGGGGTCATCGCCCTGGCGTGTGGCACCGACGGCAACGTGATTCGCCTCCTGCCGCCCCTGGTGATCACCGACGAGCAGTTGGCCGACGGACTCGACGTCCTCGCGGCTGCGGTTCGCTCCGCCAGCTAGCCGAGACAGCGCTGGGTCGACGCCGTACCGGTCGCGGGCGTGCGCGCGACGTCGCGCCGCACGACGTCGGCGGGGATCGCGAACGCGGTCAACGCCTGGCTGTAGGACTTGGAGACGATCATGCCCACGACGAACGCGCCGACGAAGACCGGGCTGCCCGAGTTGCCGGGTTGCACCTGCGCGTCCACGACGAGCACGGTGCGATCCATGATCCTCGTGTTGTAGATGTCCCTGCCCTGACCGGTGATCGTACCGTTCACGACCGCGGGCGC
>JADGOJ010000018.1 GCA_017883045.1 Acidimicrobiales bacterium | reverse complement strand
CGTTCACGACGGCGAACAGCGTGGCCCGAACGAACGTTGCCCGCGAAGTACTAGCCAGTGGAGTCGTGCCAATGAAGTTCCTTCGCGTCTCAGTGCTGCTCGCCTCGCTGGTGAGCGTGGCCGGCGCGTGGCCCGCCGGGGCCGCGAACACCGTGCCGGTGTGGCACGCCGCCAGGATCGTCTCGTTGCCGAGCGGAGGAACCGGTCTCCCTCAGGGCTACCTGCCGGCGCTCTCGTGCCCGGCGACCGGCGACTGCAGCGCCGGGGGGGCCTACAGCGACGCATCGGGCCACACTCAAGGCCTCCTCCTCGGCATGGTGCGAGGTGCGTGGCGAGCTCCCTCCAGACTCGCGCCACCAGCCAACGCCGGACAGGATCCCGGAATGACCATCGACGCACTCTCGTGCGGCGCGCCGGGCAACTGCAGCGCCGTTGGTGGCTATCAGGATGCCAGCGGCAACGCCCTTGGCTTCGTGGCGCGCGAGGTCAACGAGAAGTGGTTGCGGGCGACCGAGGTCGCCCTGCCGAGCGGCGCCGCGGCCACGGGCCAGCGCAGTTCGGTCCACTCGGTGGCGTGTGCGTCGGCGGGGAACTGCAGCGCAGTGGGCACCTACCTCGACCGCTCTGCGCCGATCGGTCGGACCAAGGGCTTCGTGCTCGATGAGGTGCGTGGCGTCTGGGGCCGCGCACGAGCGATGGCCGCTCCGCGGAACGCGAACATCAACCCCTTCGTGGTGGTCAATCAACTGGCGTGCCCGTCGGCTGGCAACTGCAGCGCGGTCGGCTCGTACATCGACTCGAACAACGTCGCCCACGGGCTGTTGGTGGACGAGCGCCGAGGCTCGTGGCAGCCGGGCATCGCACTCGCGCTGCCCGGCGACGCCAACGCCTTCGCCGGCGCGAAGCTCAGTGAGATCTCGTGTGTCTCGTCGGGCAACTGCACCGCTATGGGCACGTACACCAACAATGCGGGGGCCGTCGAAGGGATCACGACCGTCGAATCGCGCGGCGCATGGGCTCGCGGCGCCGTGATGACGATGCCGCCGGGCGCCGCCGCGAACCCGCACGTCTTCTTCTACGGATTCGTCGGTCTCTCGTGTCCGTCGATCGGCAACTGCAGCGCGGGTGGCCAGTACCTCGACGGTTCGCACCTCTACCAGGGCTTCTTCATCGACGAGGTCCACGGCACCTGGCAGGCCGCGAGTGAGCTCGCGCTGCCAATCGGGTCCCCAGCGGTCGGCCACAACGGCGGGGTCGTCGCGGTCTCGTGCCGATCAGCCGGCAACTGCAGCGCGGGAGCCGCGTACCTCGACGGCGCCGGCAACTACCAGGCCCTCGTGGCGAACGAGGTGGCCAGCGTTTGGCAGGCCGGCGAGCGAGTCGCGCTCCCGGGCGGAGCCACGGCGGTGGGAGTGGACGGCGGCGTCTACGCACTGGTGTGCACGACGAGGACGTCGTGCACCGCCACCGGCAGCTACCAGAGCTCGCCGACGAACTATCAGGGTTTCACCGTCGCGACGAGCTGATCAATGACGAAACGGTGCGGGATTCGACGCCAACTTCGGCACGCGCATCCTGGCGATCACGCTGCCCGGCGACGGGTGGCAGTACTGGGCGATACCAAGGTCTCCGGCCACCGAGAGGAACACGAAGGCGTCCTCCATCGAGAAGCCCCACTCATCGACGAGCAGTCTCGCCGCCTCCTCGCAGGCCGACTTGAGTGCGTCGTCGATGCTCCCCGCCGAGGTCCCGTGGGTGTAGAAGGCGTCGGACGTCTCGGTGATGGGCCAACCACCGCACTTGTTCTTGATCACGTCGACCTGTATCAAACCGGTGCCGCCGATCTCAACCCCGGTGCCCGATATCTCGCCGTCACCCATCGACGCGTGCATGTCGCCGATCGCCAGCTGGCCACCCGACTGGAAGACCGGCAAGTGGATCGTCGCGCCGATGCCGTTCACGTGATCGTCCATGTTGCCGCCGTGACGGTCGGCGAGGAACGTGGTGATGTCGCCCGAATCGGGCGACACGCCGATGACGCCGAACATGGGGCGCGCAGGGAACGAGACCTTGTCGTTCATCGTGACGATGCCGTTGTCCACCTTGAAGATACGCGTCGTCGGTGAGTGGACCTTGTCGATGAGCTGGCCCCATTCGGGAATGCACATCGCGGCGCCCTGGGTCCCGGGTCGGATATCGAGCAGCGTGACCGACAAAGTGTCCCCGGGCTCGGCCCCACGCACCCCGATCGGGCCGGTCGCGCTGTTCACCCGGTTCAGGTCGAGCTTCTCCAGGGTGTCGCTCTCGCTCTGCACCTGTCCGGTGAAGCAGTCCCAGGTCTCGATCTCGATGATCGTGCCGGGTTCCACCGTGACGACCGGCTCGCACTGGGAATCGAACGACCAGACGTGTTGGTCGCGGTCGATCCTCACGGTGGCTTCGCTCATGGTGCTCTCCCTGGTGACTCTGCTGCGAATCACCCAAAGTACCAAGGACGAGACGAACCAGCGGGATGACCCTGGAAAGTTTCATCTCCTTGCCCCTCGGCGATAGCGGTCCTTTCACCTTGCGGTAACCCAACCTCCCTAGGTTGACGACGTGGCACGCCGACGACCTCCCAGCCCCCCGGCGAGATCGCGCCGTGCCGCCCCCCTCCTCCCCCTCTCCTCTCGCGAGAGGAGCTGCGATGGCCGAGGTTGAGTCGCGCAGCGTCATCATGGTCGTCGAGGACGAAGAGAGCTACCAGGACGCGCTCAGCGTCGGGCTGAGCGTGGAGGGGTTCGTCGTGGTTGGCGCCCAGAACATCGCCCAGGCACGCGAGCTCATGACGTCGGCCAAGCCCGACCTCGTGCTACTCGACGTCATGCTCCCCGACGGATCGGGGATCGACTACTGCCGAGAGCTCTACGACTCCACTCGAACGCCGGTCATCATGGTCACCGCACGCACCAGCGAGGTCGACGTCGTGCTCGGCCTCGAGATCGGGGCGGCCGACTACGTGACCAAGCCCTACCGGCTGCGAGAGCTCGTCGCGCGGATCCGTGCCGTGCTGCGCCGACCCTTGACGGTCGCCGATGACGAAATCGTCACCTTCGGCGATCTGCGGCTCGACTTCGTGCGTCGGACTGTGACCCGTCAAGGACACGAGATCGATCTCAGTCGCAAGGAGTTCGATTTGCTGGCCCTGTTCGCCACACGGCTGAGCCAGGTTGTCACGCGCGAGGTCTGCCTCGACACACTCTGGTGGGGCCTCGAACTCTCCGACACCCGCACGCTCGACACTCACGTGAAGCGTCTTCGCCAGAAGATCGAAGACGATCCGGCGAACCCGCGCCACCTGATCACCATCAGAGGGGTCGGATTCAGGCTGGACCCGTAGTCTGCATCTATGCACGTAGGTGACCTCGCCCCGGACTTCACGCTCCCCGACCAACAGGGCGCCGCGCGAACCCTCTCGACCATGCTCGCCAGCGGTCCGGTCGTGCTGTTCTTCTATCCCGCGGCCATGACCAAGGGATGCACCAAGGAGTCGTGCCACTTTCGCGACCTCGCCGCCGAGTTCGCCGCCGTCGGCGCGCAACGCATCGGCATCTCCATGGACGGCGTCGAGCGCCAGTCGCAGTTCGCGCAGAAGAATGCTCTGGACTACCCGCTGCTGGCCGACGTCGACGGAGAGGTCGCCAAGCTGTTCGGGGTCAAGCGGTCCTTGGACTTCTTGAAGGTGAAGCGCGCGACTTTCGTCATCGGTCGCGACCGGCGCATCGTCGACGTCGTTACCAGCGAGATGAACATGGACGTGCACGCGGACCGCGCGCTCGGTGCGCTGCGCGCGATGCAGGCCTAGCCGGCGATGATCGCCGCGGCGGGGTCGTGCAGGTAGCGCCCGATGTGCGCGAGCACCGCTGACGCCATCGCTCCGTCGATCTGTCGATGATCGAAGGCCAGCGCCAACTCGACCACGCGGCGCACGACGACCTGGTCGTCCACCACCCACGGCGCCTTGGCGATCTGACCCACCGCGAGGATGGCGCCGGTACCCGGGGGGAGTATCGGAATCGCCGCATCGACCCCGTACGGACCGACGTTGGTGATCGTGAGGGTCGTGCCGGCCATCTCGCCCGGCGTCGTGGTGTTCTGGCGGGCCTTGTCCACGAGGTCCGCCAGCGCGGAGGCCATGGCGGCGAGGTCGAGCTGGTCGGCGCCCTTGATGTTTGGAACGATCAGGCCCCGCGGAGTGTTTGCGGCGATGCCCAGGTTCACGCTGCGTCGCACGATGACCTCGCCCGCGTCGGCGTCGAAGCTCGAGTTGATTCCCGGAAAGTGCCGCGCGGCGTCGCACACTGCGAGGGCCACGATCGTCAGCGGCGACAGGCGCACACCCGAGAGGCTCGATTGCTGCTTCAGCGAGTCCAGCAGCTCCATGGTCCTCGTCGCATCGACTCGCACCCACGCCGCGGCGTGGGGCGCACTGAACGCGCTCTGAACCATCGCGTCAGCCATCGATCGCAGGACGCCCTTGACCGGGATGCGCTCCTCCTTCGGTCCGCTCGACCACGACTCGAGCTCGCGTCCGACGAAGCGCGACGTCGTGTTCGGCCCGGTAATCGGGGCGCTGATTCGAGGTGCGGCCACCGCGCCGCCGATCGCGCGTTCGACGTCGTCCCTGGTGATCAGGCCGTCGCGACCCGAACCGGTCACCGTTGACAGATCGACGCCGTGCTGCTTGGCGTACAGGCGGACCGGGGGCGTCGAGCGCGGTGCGAGCGCCGCAGCGGTCGCGGTCTCGACGACCGGTGCGGAAGGAGCGGCCGGCGCCTTCGCGCTGCCCTGGCGACGGTGCTGACGGGTGACGACGGCATCTTCGTTCGCGACGCCGTATCCGATCAGGACGGCTTGGCGGCCTTCGCCAACCGCGGCCTCCTGCTCCGCCGGTGCCTGGGCACCGGCGGGGGCCCTGGCGGCACTCGCGTCACCGCCGACGTCGAAGGTGATGAGCGGCTTGTGCACCTCGATCACGTCGCCCACGTTGCCGTGCAGCGTGACCACGGTGCCCGCGTAGGGGCTCGGCAGCTCGACGACCGCCTTGGCGGTCTCGATGTCGATCAGGGGCTGGTTCAAGACGACGACGTCGCCCACCTTCACCTTCCACTCGACGATCTCGGCTTCGGTGAGGCCCTCACCGACGTCGGGCAGTAGGAAGGTCTCTTCGCTCAACTGTCATATCCCATCACTCGGTCGACGGCGTCCAGGATGCGGTCGACGCTGGGTCGGTAGTCGTCTTCGATTCTCGACGGCGGGTACGGCACGTGGTAGCCGCTGACCCGGATCCCGGGCGCGCGCATCGAATAGAAGCAGCGCTGGGTCAGCTCAGCCACAATCTCCGACCCGATCGAGGCGGTGTGCGGCGACTCCTGGACGACGACGACCCGGCCAGTCTTTTCCACCGACCTCACCATCGTGTCGAGGTCGAGCGGCGAGATCGAGCGCGCGTCGATGACCTCCAGGGAGGTTCCCTCGCTCGCCGCGGTGTCGGCGGCGCGCAGCATCGTCTTGACCGACGAGCCGTAACCGATGACGGTGACGTCGCCGCCCGCTCGGCGGACCTCGGCGTCGAAGAGCCCGCGAGGTGGACCGTCGAGGTCGACCTCGCCCTTCTCCCAGTAGCGGCTCTTGGGCTCGCAGAAGATGATCGGGTCGTCGTGCTCGATGGACTGCTGGATCATCCAGTACGCGTCGTTGGGCGTGGCGCACGACACCACGCGCAGGCCGGCGGTCTGGGCGAAATAGGGTTCGGGGCTCTCGGAGTGGTGCTCGATCGCGCCGATGCCTCCCTGGAAGGGCAGCCGGATGACGAGGCCCATCGTGTACACGCCGTCGGAGCGCTTGTGCATCTTGGCGACCTGGGAGACGATCTGGTCGAAGGCCGGGTAGACGAAGCCGTCGAACTGGATCTCACAGACGGTGCGGTACCCGCGGATCGCCAAACCCACGGCGGTGCCGACGATCGCCGACTCGGCGAGCGGCGCGTCGATCACCCGGTCCTCGCCGAAGTCCTTCTGCAGCCCGTCGGTGATGCGAAAGACGCCGCCGAGGCGACCGATGTCCTCGCCCATCAACAGCACCTTCGGGTCCTTCTCCATCGCGCGGCGCAGGCCGTCGTTGAGCGCCTTGGCCATGGTCATCGTGGTCGCGGGCATCAGTCCGCTCCCCCGCTGACCCCGAGTTCGACCATTTCAAGGCGGCCCTCGTCGATCAGCGGGTGCGGCGCCGCGTAGACGTGGTCGAACATGGAAATCGGGTCGGGTCGGCCCATCGCCAGCACGTCGACGCGAAGCTTCGTCGCCAGGGCCTCGGCCTCGGCGGCGACCTTGTCGAAGGCCGCCTTCTTGGTCTTGAACTCGCGCACCAGCAGCGACTTGACGCGCTCGACGGGGTCGCGGTGCTTCCATACCTCGACCTCGGCGTCGATGCGGTACCGCGTGGGATCGTCGGAGGTGGTGTGGGCGCCGATGCGGTAGGTGTAGGCCTCGATCAGCATCGGGCCGCCGCCCACGCGGGCGTTCTCGAGGGCGCGCTTGGTGACCTCGTACACCGCGAGCACGTCGTTGCCGTCGACGCGCACGCCGGGGAAGCCGAATCCGTGGGCGCGATGGTACAGCGGGATCTTCGACTGCACCGAGGAGGGCGTCGAGATGCCCCACTGGTTGTTCTGGCAGAAGAACACCACCGGGGCGTTGAACGAAGCGGCCCAGACGAAGGACTCGAGCACGTCACCCTGGCTCGTGGCCCCATCGCCAAAGAACGTCAGTACGGCCTCTTCGGCGCCGTCGCGCTGGATGCCCATCGCGTAGCCAACGGCGTGGAGCGTCTGATTGCCCAGGACGACCGTGGGCACCGAGTGCCGGTATTTCTGAGGGTCCCAGCCGCCGGTCGTGACCGCGCGAAAGACCCGCAGCATGTCCTCGGGTGGCACCCCCCGACACCAGGCGACACCGTGTTCGCGGTACGAGGGGAAGGAGAAGTCCTTCGGGGCGAGCGCTCGTCCCGCGCCGATCTGCGCGGCCTCCTGGCCCTGGACCGGGGCCCACAGCGCCAGCTGCCCCTGGCGCTGCAGGGACGTTGATTCGTTGCACAGCCGGCGAATGATCACCATGTCGCGGTAGAGGTTGAAGATCTCGTCGCTCGTCAGCGTCGATTCGTAGTCGGGGTTGCTGATCCGCTCGCCCTCTGGTGTGAGCAACTGGACGAGTTCCTCGTCGATCATCGACTCTCCTTAGACCACTAACCCTTTTGAACCTTACCCTCGTGCGATGAGCGAATGCCTCGGCTCCTCGTTGACATCGGACCGCTTCGAAGGAACCGCGACTTCCGACTCTCGTTCACGGGCCCACTCGTCTCGCTACTCGGCAGTAACCTCACCGTCGTCGCCGCACCCTGCCAGGTGTAGCGCGAGACGCACTCGAGCCCCTGGGTCGGCCTCGCGAGCCTCATCCGACTGCCGTTCCTCATCGGCGGCTCACTCTGGGGTGGCGCGACGGGCGACCGCGCCGACAAGCGCGTACTCATGACCCTCAGCGCCCTCGTGCTGGCCCTGTTGAGCGGCGCGCTCAACGCCCGGCTGCACGGCCAGCACCTCGTCTGCCCCTGGTGCTCTCGGCGCTCGCCGCCGGCATCACCGGCTTCTGGGGGCCGCTGCGCGGCACCATCTTGCAGAACGCGATCACCGACGAGTTCGACGGCCGCATCTCGTCGATCCAGATGGCGGTGGCCACCGGAGGGCCGCGAGTCGGGGACCTGGAGTCGGGCGTCGTCGCGAACTTCACGTCCACCCAGTTCTCGATCGTCTCGGGTGGCATCGCCTGCATCGTCGGGGTGATGGCCCCAATGCGGTGGCGCCCGACGTTCTGGCGCAGCGAAGCGCTCTAGGACGAACGCACCGGGATCGGCCGGCGTCGGCCGTTGGTCACGTTGGCCAACTGTCCACAGGCGGCGTCGATAGAGCGCCCTCGGGTGTTACGCACCGTCACGTTGACGCCGCGCGCGATCAGGCCGTCGCGGAACTCGTGCACCCGTTGGGTCGAGGAACCCCGCACGAGGTAGCCCGGCGTCGGATTGAGCGGGATGAGGTTCACGTGCGCGCGCAGCGAGAACGCGTACGGGGCCAGCTCGTCGAGGGCCTGCTCGGTGTCGTTGACCCCCTCGATGAGGGCCCACTCGAAGCTCAAGCGACGACCGGTGGCGGCCATCCAGTTCACGCACGCCTCGTGGAGCCGTTCGAGCGGGTAGCGACGGTTGAGCGGCACCAACTCGCTGCGCGTGTCGTTGTTCGCAGCGTGCAGGCTCACCGCGAGGGTGAGCGGGAGGCCCTCTCGCGCCATGCGCTCGATGGCGGGCGCCACGCCGACGGTCGATACCGTGAGATGGCGGGCGGACAGCCCCCGGTACTCGTGCAGGCGCTTCACCGAGTTGATCGTCACGAGATAGTTGGCGAGCGGCTCGCCCATCCCCATGAACACGACGTTGGAGAGTCGTCGTGGCGCGGCCGCGCGCGCGGCGAACATCACCTGCTCGAGGACCTCACCCGAGGTCAGGTTCCGAGTGAAGCCGGCCTGGCCGGTCGCGCAGAACGTGCAGCCCATCGCGCAGCCCGCCTGGCTCGACACGCACACCGTGACCCGATCCTCGTAGCTCATCAGGACGGTCTCGATGGTGGAGCCGTCGGCGAGCCGAAAGACCCACTTGCGCGTCGCACCGTGGTCGCTCTGGACGTCGCTGGCGACCTCCAGGCTCGGCGGGAACTGCTCGGCGAGACGGGCCCGCAGCGCCTTGGGGATCGTGGTGATCCCATCGATCGCCTGCCCCTCGGTCCACAGGCCGTGCCAGACCTGCTCCACGCGGTAGCGCGGCTCTCCGACCAAGAGCTCGGCGAACTCCTCCTTGGTGTACTCGTAGGCCGATGGCATGCATCCACGCTAGGTGGCGCCGCGCGCAGTCGAATCGAGGCGCCGCTGCCGTTCTCACGCCGTCATTATCGGCCCACCAACGACTTCTTAGGAACGACGCCGGTTCTTACCTCTTCCTTCAGCGAGTCTTGAGCCGCCATTCAACTGGGTGAGGAGACTTCGTTCAGTTCATTCGAGACGAAAGAAGGATGACATGCTCGCTGTGATCTTCGCTCTCCCGCTCATCGCACTGACCTTGGCGATCGGGGTCTTCGTGCCGTGGCTCGGCCTGCGCTTCGAACTGATGCACCGCGCGGAGTTGCGCCTCGCCGCGGCCCTCGAGGCCCAGACCAGGATCATCGAGGAGCAGGAGGCGACCATCGAAGCGTACCGCCAGTTGGTCCAGACCGACACCAGCTTCTCCCTGGCGCCGAGCAGCCCGAGCCCCGACCGGTGGATCCGGATGGCGATGACCACGCGTCGAGCCCAAGTCTGCTTGACTCATTAGCGGCTCAGCGGCGTGCGCTGTCCCCCCGAAATCAGGAGCACCTCATGGAACTCAAGAACACATCAGCCCTCGTGACCGGCGGCGCCTCGGGCCTCGGCGAGGCCACCGCCCGGGCCCTCGCCGCACGCGGCGTCAAGGTCGTGGTCGCGGACCTCAACGACGAGAGCGGCAACGCCGTCGCCGCTGAGATCGGTGGCGCCTACACCCACTGCGACGTCACCAATACCGAGCAGGTCATCGCCGCGATCGAGGCCGCCAAGGCCATGGCCCCGCTCTGGAGCGCGGTCAACTGCGCGGGCATCGGCTGGGCGACGCGAACCATCGGCAAGGACGGCGAGTACTCGTCGGCCCACGACCTCGACATCTACCGCAAAGTCATCGAGATCAATCTCATCGGCACCTTCAACGTCTGCCGTTTGGCCGCGACCGCGATGAGCCACAACACTCCTGACGCCGACGGGATGCGTGGCGCCATCGTCAACACCGCGTCCGTCGCCGCCGAGGACGGTCAGATCGGACAAGTCGCCTACTCGTCGTCCAAGGGCGGCGTCGTCGGCCTGACGCTCCCGTTGGCGCGCGACATCGCCCCGATCGGCGTGCGCGCCAACTGCATCCTGCCCGGACTGATCGACACGCCGATCTACGGTACCGGCCCCCAGTCCGACGAGTTCAAGGCGCGCCTCGGGGCCGGCGTCCTATTCCCCAAGCGCCTGGGCTACTCCGAGGAGTTCGCGTCGCTCGCCGTCGAACTGCTGTCCAACAGCTACATGAACGCCGAGTCGATCCGCATTGACGCGGGCATCCGGATGCAGCCGAAATAGTCATCCTCGACCTGCGAGGCGCCCAATCTCGACCAGACGGCCGGCGAAGCGTTCCTGTCCTGACCGCCGCCCTCTACGCGGGGCGACGGGCGCGGATGAACGCGTTGGCCGCCGCTCCGGTGCTCTCGTCGAGCGCCGTCTCACGACTGAGGTTCTCGGGAAGGGGCAGGGTTGACGCCAGCCGCTCGACGGCCCCGCGATCGTGCACGAGTGTTGGCTCAATTTCAATCTGCTCGAATCCGGCCTCGACGAGCAGCGCGCGGTAGTCCTCGACCACGAGCGCACCCGCGACGCACCCAGTCCAGAGGCTCATCAATGAGGCGAGTTCGGGCGCGAGAGGCCTGAGCAGGACGACGTCGGAGACTGCGAAGAGCCCTCCCGGCTTCAGGACCCGGAACGCCTCTCCGAGGACGACACCCTTGTCGGCGGCCAGATTGATGACGCAGTTCGAGATGATGACGTCCACCGATGCGTCCTCGAGCGGGATGTTCTCAATCGTTCCAAGCACGAACTCCGCGTTGGTGACGCCCGCCTCGACCTGGTTTCGCCGAGCGAGGTCGAGCATCTCGGGCGTCATGTCGAGTCCGAAGACCTTGCCGGTCGGGCCGACTCGGCGCGCCGACAGAAGGACGTCGATCCCACCACCCGACCCGAGGTCGAGCACGGTCTGACCCGGCTCGAGCGTGGCCAGTGCCGTGGGGTTGCCACAGCCCAACGACGCCAGCACCGCTGCCGCGGGCAGGTCACCCGTCTGTTCAATCAAGTACAACTCGGCGCCGAAGCCTTGGCCGGCGCCGACGTCGGGCGAGCAACACGAAGTACTCTGCGTCACCGCGGTCGCCGCGGCGGCGTAGCGCTCACGAACGGCGGATCGGATCTGTTCAGCACCATTGATGGTCATGGCTCCTCCTCAGGATGCAGACGATGCGGCAGCGATACGTGACAGATAGAGAATCGGATCGGCCACCGCATCACAGCAAATGGCGTAGCGGTTCGAGCGGCCGACGGCGGTCGCCGTGATCAGTCCGACCTCTCGCAGAACCTTCAGGTGGTGGCTGGTCAGGGTCTGGCCGATTTCCAACGCGGCGGTCAGTTCAGCGACCGACCTCGGCCTCTCCGCGAGCAGTAGCAGTATCGCGAGACGGCTCTCGTCGGCCAACGCCTTCAGCACCGGCGCCAGTTGAACCCCGGCGGCCACGGGCTCGGTAGGAATTGATGGTTTCGTCGTCACGCACGTCAGGTTAGCAACAGCGGCAACTGATGTCAACAGTAATCCCTGATACGAGGGATCGCCGAGGTCACGTGGCGCTGCGGCGAAGCCCGGCGGTCACCTCGGCCGATCCCCGATCAGATCTCTCGAGCCTCGGCCACGTTGTCGAAGCGAGCGAACTCCCCGCGCCACGTCAGATGCGCCGTGCGCGTCGGACCGTTACGGTTCTTGCCCACGATGATCTCGGCCTCGGCCTTCTTGTCGTTGGGCACTTCGCCGTACTGCTCGGGTCGGAACAGGAAGAGCACGACGTCGGCGTCCTGCTCGAGCGAACCGGACTCTCGAAGGTCGGACATCATCGGACGCTTGTCGGCTCTCTCCTCGAGCTTGCGCGACAACTGCGAGAGGGCGATGACCGGGCACTGCAGCTCACGCGCCAGGATCTTCAACGACCGGCTCATGTCCGAGACCTCGACCTGGCGGTTCTCGGCCCGCCCACGCGAACTCATCAACTGCAGGTAGTCGATGATCACGACGCCGAGGTCGCCGTTCTGCTGCCTGATACGCCGGGCCCTCGCCCGCACGTCCATCACCGTCAGCGCCGGGTTGTCGTCGATGAAGACCTTCGCCGACTGCAGGTAGCCAAAGGCCTCGTGCGCGCGGTTCCAGTCGGCGTCGCTGAGGTCACCGGTTCGCAGTTTGGACGAGTCGATCCGGGCCGTCGACGCGAGGATCCTCTCGGCAAGCTCCTGGCGGCTCATCTCGAGCGAGAAGAACAGCGCCGGGCGCTTCACCACCGCTCCGACGTGGATCAGGATGCCCAGGGCGAACGCGGTCTTGCCGGTGCCCGGTCGGGCGCCGACGATCGTCATGCTGCTCGGCTGCAGTCCCTGGAGGATCAAGTCGAGCGACTTGTAGCCGGTCTCGAGCCCGTTGATCCGCCCGCGGGTCTCACCACGCTCCTCGAGGATGTCGGCCTCGGTGAGCAAGAGACGCTGCAACGGCGAAACCGAGTCGACCCGGCCCGCGTCGCCGATCGCGTTGATCTTGCGCTCCGCCTCGTCGATCAGTCCAACAACGTCCTCGGTGGCGACGTAGGCGTCGTCGACGATCCCCCCTGCGACCGAGATGAGTCGACGCTGCTGGGCCTTCTCGCGAACGAGGTCGGCGTAGTGCAGCGCGTTCGCGGCCGATGGCGTGTTCATCTGCAACGCGGACAGCACGGCAAGCTCAACCGCTACCGCGCCGCGCTCTTGGAGCTTCGCCTGCACGGTCACGTAGTCGACCGGCTCGCCGGCGTTCGCGAGCGCGATGATGGCACTGAAGATCTGTCCGTGCAGCGGACGGTAGAAGTCCTCGGGCTGCACCGTCTCGTACGCGATGCTGACCGCCTCGGGCGAGAGCAGCATCGCGCCGATCAGCGACTCCTCGGCCTCGATCGCGCTGGGCGGAACACGACCACCGTCTGGGGCATGTCGACTTCGGTCTGATTCAATTTGCGTCATAAGACCTCAACGGTTGCTCACTAGTGCTGTGTCCTGCAAGAACAACAACGTGGGGATATTCCTGTGCGTAACTTCACCATCCAGCATGGCACTCGACTGTCTCACGTCGAGACAACCGGCTTCACCAAGCACTACGCCGGGGCCTTCGCCCCGGCGTAGTGAGAGGGTTGTGAATCGTCGGGCTACTTGGCCACGACCTCCACGTTGATCGTTGCCTCGACACCGTCGAAGAGCGTGGCGGTCACGGTTGAAGTGCCGACCTCCTTCAGGTGCTCGGCCATGTGGATCGCGTGGCGGTCCAGCGAGATGCCGGTCGCGGTGCGAAGCACGTTGACGATGTCCGCTTCGGTCACCGAACCGAAGAGTCGGCCGTTCGCGCTGGCTCGTGCGGCGACGGTGAGCGTCTGCTGCTCGATCACCGCGCGCTGAGTCTCGGCGGCTTCACGGCTCTGCGAGTCGCGCAGGTCGCGCGCCTTGCGCATCGAAGCGGCCTGGAGCTCGGTGTTGTCGCTGGCGACGAGGGCCGCGCCCGAGGGCAGCAGGAAGTTGCGCGCGTAGCCCGACTTGACCTCGACGACATCGCCACGGCGTCCAACGCCGCGTACGTCGCTACGGAGCAGTACCTTCATTCGCTGACCTCCTCTGCGGGCACGGTCTCGAGCACCTCGGCGGCGACGCCGGCGTCCTCGAGGAACTCAACTGCCTCAACCGGGATGACCTCGGCACCCTCGACGGGCGTCTCCACCTGGTCGCGATCTGGACGCGGCCCACGCGGGCCGCGGTCGTCGCGGCCACCACGGCCACCACGTCGCTCGGTCACGGTGCGCTGGGTGTAGGGCAACAGGGCCAATTCCCGCGCGGTCTTGATGGCATCGGTGACGTCACGCTGGTGCTGCTGGCAGTTGCCCGAGACCTTGCGGCCGCGGATCTTGCCTCGGTCCGAGATGTACTTGCGGAGCTGCGCCAGGTCCTTGTAGTCGACGGTGTCAACACCGTGCTGGCAGAACGAACACGGCTTCTTCTTGGCACCGCGACGGGTGTCGATCTTCGGCGCGCGCTTGGGTGGCTTGGGATTGTTAATACGTGGCATTAGAAGGGCTCCTCATCAAAGGCGTAGGTACTGGGTTCGTTGGAGCGCGCAGCGGCGGCCGGTCGATCGCTCGACTGGAAGTTGCCGCCCTCGGCGCGGGGCGTCTTGGTGACGACGGCGGTGGCCCAGCGCAGGGAGGGGGCGATCTCGTCGGCGACGATCTCGAACGCGCTGCGCTTGTCACCGTTCTCGGTCTCCCAGGTGCGCTGATCCATGCGGCCGGCCACGATGACCCGGGTGCCCTTGGCGAGGGAGTTCGCGGCGTTCTCCGCCAACGAACCGTAGGCCGAGACATCGAAGAACGACGTCTTCTCCTCCCACTCCTGGGTCTGGCGGTTCTGCCAGCGACGGCTCACGGCGACCGAAAGACGCAGAGCGGCCTGTCCGCTGTTCAAGAACTTGAGTTCTGGGTCGCGGGTCACGTTCCCGATGACGGTGATTGTGTTGTCAGCCATTTTCTTCTCCTTGAATCGCTAGGCGCCCGAACTTACGCTTGAGCCGTGACACGGCTCGCGTTCTTTCGCACGTGACGTCGTAGGATCTTGAAGCGAAGGACCTCGTCCGACAGTGTCAGGATCCGGTCGAGCTCGACCACAGTCGTCGACTCGCCACTGAACTCCACCAGCACGTAGTAACCCTCTTTGCGCTTGTTGATCTCGTACGCCAGGGGACGCTTGCCCCAACGGTCGATGGCACCGGGTGTTCCGCCATTGGTTCGGATGGTCTCCAGCGCTCGGTCGAGAGCGATCTGGATGGTCTGCGCGTCGACAGCGGTGTCGAACACGATCATGGTCTCATAGGGCCTCATGGCCGGTTTCCTTTCCCTCTGGTCCGGCTGGGCCGGGCTCTGCGGAAAACACAGAGCAGGGTATTTGGCACTTCCCCACGTTCGCGGGAATGACAATGCTACTCCAGAAGCCCGATTTGGGCTAGTCGAACAGCCCTTCGGGATTCGCGTAGGCCTCTGATTCGTCGGGAAAACTGCCGCTGCGCACGTCCTGGGCGAACCGGCCGATCGCCGCGGTGATTTGGCTTCCGAGGTCCGCGTACTGGCGGACGAACTTCGCGGGGGCCCTGTTGCCCAGGCCCAGCAGGTCGTGAAACACGAGGACCTGGCCGTCGGTGTCGGGTCCGGCGCCAATGCCGATCGTAGGGATTTCGAGAGCGTCCGTGACCCTCTTGCCCACCACGCTGGGCACGCCTTCGAGCACCAGTGCGAAGACGCCCAACTCTTGGAGCAGTTGCGCATCCTCCATCAGGAGCTTGGCCGCCTCGTGGGTCTTCGCCTGGACCTTGAACCCGCCGAACATCATCACGCTCTGAGGGGTCAGCCCGAGATGGCCCATCACCGGGATCTCGGCGTCGAGCAGCGCGCGCACCACCTCACGGCGGACTCGACCACCTTCGAGCTTGACGCTGTTCGCGCCGCTGCGCACGAGCGCGGCGGCGTTGCGCACGCTGTCGCCAAGGTCGACGTGGTAACTCAACCAGGGCATGTCGGCCACGATGTGCGCATCGGGCTTGGCGGCGGCCACGGCGCGCACGTGATGGCACATGTCGTCGATCGTCACGTGCAGCGTGTTCTCCTGACCGAGCACCACGTTGGCCAACGAGTCGCCGACCAGGATCATGTCGATCCCGGCCGCGGCGACGTAACGGGCGCCCGGCTCGTCGTAGGCGGTGACCATCACCAGAGGAGCGTCGCCGTGCCGGCGCTTTCGAGCACGGATCGCCGGCGCACCAAGTGTCATTCGCCGACCTCCTTGCGCTGGTTGACCTGCGTGCGCCGCACGCGGCGACCACCTGCGGCCCACTTTCGCACGAGGTGATGGAAGCTGCAACCGACGCAGGCCTCGACGGCGTAGCACTGCACGGGGTCCTCGCGACGTTCGAGCTTCAACAGGTCCGCACGCGACGTCGGGCACGTTCCGCCCGCCGGCAGGCGCGCACCGAAGACGTAGGTGACCTCCACGAGTTCGACGTCGCCGCATGCCGGGCAGGTCTCGCCGGTCTTTCGCCCGACATTCTTAGCGGCCCGCAACAGTTCGGGGTGGGCGTCGCAGATGTCCTCGTAGCGGAGCAGTCCGGCAGCGACCTTCGCCAGAAGGGCGTGGCGCACCAGACCAAACTCGACCACTGCTCCGTCGGCAGTACTAGTGCGGAACCGCTTATCCATTACGGGTGACACTACAACCCAGCAATTCACCGGCGACTGACAGGGCGTCACGTTCGATATATCGAACTGATACTATATTTCGCGTGTTAGACATCGCCATCCTCGGACTGCTCATGGACCGCGACCACCACGGTTACGAGATCCGCGCGCAGCTGCGCGACCGGCTCGGGGTGTGGGCGAACGTCTCGTTCGGCTCCATCTACCCCGCCCTGGCCCGACTGGAGCGCTACGGCTTCGTCGAGGCCGTCGTCGCGAGCGATGCTCGGGTGAGCTCGCTCTCCACCGGATCCCTCTCAGGTGAGCGGGCGTCGCTTCGCTCGCTGCGCGCGACCCCGGGCCTCGGGCGGCGCGGCCGCAAGGTCTACCGAATCACCGAAAAGGGCCGCGAGGAGTTCGTCACGCTGCTCAGCGACCCCGCCACCCTCGACGACAGCAAGAACTTCTCGCTGCGCATGGCGCTGGCCAAGTACCTCACCCCGAGTCTTCGGGTGGGCCTGCTCGAGCGCCGACGGGCCGATCTCGTGGCGCGATTGGCGGAGGTCCGCTCCAACGCACACAACGAACAACTCGACACCTACGCGCGCAGTGTCATGGAGCACGCGGCCCAAGGCGTCGAGTTGGACCTCGCGTGGATCGACAACTTGTTGTCCACCGAACGAAGTAACCAGCAATCCTTCGCCCGAGAAGCGAAGTAGGAAAGGAGAGCCATGGAAAAGATCCGCGTGGCCATTGCGGGCGTCGGAAACTGCGCTAGCTCACTCATCCAGGGTGTGACGTACTACCGAGACGCCAAGGCCGGCGACAGCGTTCCCGGCTTGATGCACGTCGTGCTCGGCGGTTATCACGTCAGTGACCTCGAGTTCGTCGCCGCGTTCGATGTCGACGCGTCCAAGGTCGGCAGCGACCTCGGCAAAGCCATCGACGCCGGGCAGAACAACACGATCAAGTTCGCCGACGTGCCCTCGCTCGGCGTCACCGTCCAGCGGGGACCGACGATGGACGGACTCAACAAGTACTACCGCGCGGCCATCGAGGAGTCCCCCGCCGAGCCGGTCGACGTCGTTCAGGCGCTGCGTGACTCCAGGGCCGAGGTGCTCGTCTCTTACCTACCCGTCGGCTCCGAGGACGCCCAGCGCTACTACGCCCAGGCCGCCATCGACGCCGGAGTCGCCTTCGTGAACGCCATTCCCGTCTTCATCGCCTCGGACCCGGTCTGGGCCAAGAAGTTCGCCGACGCCAAGGTGCCGATCATCGGTGACGACATCAAGAGCCAGGTCGGCGCGACGATCGTGCACCGCGTGCTGGCGCGCCTCTTCGAGGACCGCGGCCTCGCCCTCGACCACACCTACCAGTTGAACGTCGGCGGCAACATGGACTTCAAGAACATGCTCGACCGTGAGCGCCTCGAGTCCAAGAAGATCTCCAAGACCCAGGCGGTGACCTCGCAGCTCGAGACCAGCACCATGGGCCCCGACGACGTGCACATCGGACCGAGCGACCACGTGCCGTGGCTGCTCGACCGCAAGTGGGCCTACATCCGCATGGAAGGACGCAACTTCGGCGACGTACCTCTCAACGTCGAGCTGAAGCTCGAAGTCTGGGACTCGCCGAACTCGGCGGGCGTTATCATCGACGCCGTTCGCTGCGCCAAGGTCGCCCTCGACCGCGGTATCGGAGGGCCCGTAGTCGGGCCCTCGGCCTACTTCATGAAGTCCCCGCCGGTGCAGTTCCACGACGACGTGGCCCACGTCATGGTCGAGGAGTTCGCCAACGAGGGCGCGGAGAACCCCGTCTGGCCGTAAGACTCTCCTGACGACAAGGCCCCTCGAAGAGCGATCTTCGAGGGGCCTTGTCGTTGGATCGACGCCCTGGGTGCGACGGCGCAGGCGGGTCCTCGCCCTACGCCTCCCCTCGCCTCTCGACATTTACTGAAGGCTTACGCGAGTCCAACCCCCTTTTCATGAGCCGATGGCACAGTGGTTAGGAGCCAATCAAGGAGCAACCATGGCCTACCGTCGAACAACTGAACAGCGCGACCGCCGCCTCACCCGGATCCGCCACATCGCCCAAGCCCTCGCCGTCGTCGCCGGCGTCGGCGGTGGAGTCGGTGTCGGCTACCTCGCGCAGACCACGGTGCCAGCCGGGGCCGCCACCCACACGAGCGTCACCACCGTCCACGCGCCCGCCACGCACGCCAAGGCCACGGCCCCGGTGGTGAAGTCCACGTCGGCGTCCACCCCGGTCGCCGTGCCGAAGGCGACGCCCACCGTCTGCACGACGTCGCCGTCGGGGACCGTCATCTGCCACTAGCGGCGACGGGGTCTCTGGGACGACGAGACCCGCTCGGGTGAGGTCCGCCACCGTCTATCGCGGTTGTTCGGCCCACCACTCGCGCAGGCGAACCGCCGCCTCCTGGGGCGTGATCTCGCCCTCGTCGAGTCGGATCTCCATCAGGAAGTCGAGGGCCCGACCGACGACGGGGCCGGGCCTGATGTCGAGCAGTTCCATCACCGCGACGCCGTCGAGCGCGGGGCGCAGTCGGCTGAGATCCTCCTGCTCGCGCAGTTCCGCGATGCGGACCACGAGCTCGTCCATCCGCTGGGCGAGCGTGGCCGCCTTTCGGGCGTTGCGCGTGGTGCAGTCACAGCGCGTCAGTTCGTTGAGTTCGTCCAACAGATGTCCGGCGTCTCGCACGTAGCGGCGGACCGCCCTGTCGCTCCAACCCATCTTGTAGGTGTGGAATCGCAGGTGCAGCTCGACGAGCATGCTCACGTCGTCGATCATCTCCTGGGAGTACTTCAGCGCCGTCATTCGCTTGCGCGTCATCTTCGCACCCACCACCTCGTGGAAACGGAACGTCACGCCTTCGTCGCCGATGGCCCGGGTGTTGGGCTTGCCGATGTCGTGGAACAGTGCGGCGAGTCGAAGGCGCAACTCGGGCGAGGTCTTGTCCACGACCGCCCAGGTGTGCTTCAAGACGTCCTTGTGCTGGTGAATCGGGTCCTGTTCCAGCTGCAACTTGGGCAGTTCGGGGAAGAAGTGGTCGGCGAGGCCGGTTCGAACGATGAAATCGAGCCCGATCGAGGGCTGCACCGTCATCATCAAGAGATCGAGCTCGCCGCGAATCCGCTCCGCGGACACCTTCTCGAGCTTCTCGGCCATCCGCGTCGCGGCGGCCTCGATCGCGGGATCGATGGTCATGGCGAAGCGCGCGGCGAAGCGCGCGGCGCGCATCATCCGCAACGGGTCATCGCTGAAGAGGATCTCGGGGTCGATCGGCGTCCGCAGGATCCGCTCGTAGAGGTCGTGGAAGCCGTCATGGAAGTCGAACAGCGTCTGGACCCCGGCAGTCCCGGCGTCGAGGGCCACCACGTCAAGCGCGAGAGCGTTGATCGTGAAATCGCGCCGGCAGAGGTCGGCCTCCAGCGAGTCGCCCCATTCCACCGCAGGTTTGCGCGAGTGGTCGACGTAGGCCTCGGAGCGGAAGGTGGTGATCTCGGCCTTGATGCCTCCCTCGCGTAGGAGGCCACCGATGGTGCCAAAGGAGCGGCCCTGCTCCCAGAGCGACGTGCAGAGGGGCTTCATCAGCACCACGATGTCGTCGGGTCGCGCGTTCGTCGTGTAGTCGATCTCGAAGTCCTCGCGCCGCGGCTCGCCGAGGATCGCGTCGCGCACCGACCCACCCACGGCATACAGCGAATAGCCCGCGCCGGCGAAAGCACGTGCCAATGGACTCGAAAGGTGGGCGAGTTCGGTGAGGCGGTCGTGGACCAGATCGAATGAAGTCACTGCGAACGAGGGTAGTTGGCGTCCGACTTGACGGCTGCACGAAGGTAGCCTATGAAAGCATGTTCCACCGATTTTCGACCTGGTGGCGGGCGCTCAGCGTCGTACTCCTCAGCCTCGCAACGGTGACGTGGCCCTCGGCCGCGCAGGCCTCGACGACGCCAACGTTCACGCTCCTGCACCAGGACGTCATCGCCGCCTTGTCCTCACAGGGCACCTCTGACTTCAATGCGACGATCCGAATCGCCCCCAATGACCCGCAGTCTCGCGCCCAGGTCGCGATCTTCTCGCGCCTGATCCAACGCTCCCAGATCGCCCCCATCGTCAGTGGCGCAGGGATCACCGGTCCCCCCACGGCGATTACCAGGACCTTTGCGCTCAACTGCGTGTCGCGAGGCACCGTCAGGTTCAGAATCGGCCTCTTCACCCGGCGGCCGGGGACGCTTCGCGGCCCCTGCCGCGCCGGCGCGGCGAACCTGCGCCTCAACTGCCGGGGGCAGCGCTGCGACGGGGTCTATCCCCTGAGATACACCGTCACCACAAAGGGGGCGACGGTAACGAAGTGGTCGCTCCTCACCGTGCAGACGACGTCGGTCGCCCAGCCCCTTCGCGTCGACCTCGTCGAGACGCTCGGTCCGTCGTCGCTGAACCGCAGCCACCGCGCCGCCTCGGTCCTGGGCGTGCTCGGACAGCACGCCGCATCGCAGGTTACCCTGAGCGCCGACTATCGCACGTTGAGCACCATGCAGGGCACGAGTGCCGAGAGCTCACTCTTGCGCACGGCGCTCAACCAGGCCCTCGCGAGTCCTCTTCATCAGGCGGTGGACGCGCCTCCGAGCTCCATCGACTTCGCCGGCCTGATGGCCAACGGTCTCGCCGATCAGGTACGCGCACAGTTGTTGCTGTCGTCCGATCTTCTGAAGTCGCTCACCGGTCGCTACGCCGACGGACCGGTGCTGTTGAGTGGCACCCCGTCGGTCGCCAGCGTGGCCGCGCTCGGACGCGTCGGGGCCGGTGACCTGGTGATCCCCGAGGGCGACTTGGCCCTCGCGCCCTCATCCACCCTTTCGTGGGGGGCTCCCTTCCACGTTCCGGGCGCCGCGTCAGTGAGCGCCCTGAGCACCGACGCTCCCCTCTCCTCGCTCGTCGCCGACGAGACGATCGAACCGGGGCTGCGCACGGTGCTGACGCTGGCCACTCTCGACTTCCTGCACTTCGAGGCACCGTACGCTCCCGCTGTGCGCACCGTCGTCATCGTCGCCCCGGTGGCGAAGACCTCGGCGAGCTTCGTCGCCGACCTGTTGAACGGGTTCGAGCGGGACCCCTTCGCCCAGCTCGTCACCCTGTCGCCATCGTTCAGCAATTCGCTGATCGGCACCAACGGGTCCCCGATGTCTCGCTCCCTGCAATCCACCTCCACCTCTCTTCCGTGGTCGAGCCACAACGTCAAGTCGCTCACGGCGCTGATTGCCGGCGTGACGTCGTACAGCCAAGCGGTGACATCGAGCAACGTGGGCAACGCCCTGCGCGTGGCCGTCGCGCTCTCCGAGAGGACGGGCGACCCCGACGCCCGTCAGGTGGCGATCAACGCCGCCAGTGACTCGCTCGCCGGCGAGTTGGACAACTTCTCGGTGGACCCGAGCCCGATCACCTTGGCGGGCCCGGGCACGTCGCTGCCGATCACCCTGCTCAGCCGCGCCAACTACACCGTGACCGCGGTGGTGCACCTCGTCACCGACCGGCTCTCCTTCCCCAAGGGCAAGGACGTCGTCATCGTCATGGACGCGCCGACCAAGTCGGTGCGGATCCCCACCTCGAAACACCAGGGCAGCAGTCTGACCCTGCAGGTCGTCGTCACCACTCCCGACAATCAGATCGTCCTGGCCCGCGCGGCGATCCAGGTGCGGATCGCGGGCACGTCGATCGTGGGCTACTTCCTGACCGCCGCGTCGTTGCTGGTCTTGGCGTACTGGTGGCTGCGCACGCACCGCCGCCGCTCCAGGGGCCGCCACGCCCGATGAGCACGACCTCTACCCACGGTTCTCGGGTCTTCTCCATGGCCAGTGGCACGCTCGCGTCACGACTGACCGGGCTCTTGCGGGTGCTGGTGCTCGCGTGGGTGCTCGGGTTCACCCCGATCGCCGATGCCTTCAACCTCGCCAACACCGTGCCGAACATGCTGTTCGACCTCGTGCTCGGAGGGGTGGCGGGCGCGACGTTCATCCCCGTCTTCGTCGAGCGGCTCGCCCTCGACGGCGAGCGGCGCGCGTGGAAGTCGATCTCCAGCGTGGTCACCGGAGCCCTGCTCGTGCTCGCCGTCGCTTCCCTGGTGGCGTGGTTCTGCGCCCCGTGGATCATCGATGGCTTCACGGTCATGCACCACGCGACCACGGCCCGATCCCTGAGCACCCTGGCCGAGCAGCGCGCGCTCGCCACGCAGCTGCTGCGCTGGTTCGTGCCCCAGATCTTCTTCTACGGCATCATCGGCATCGCCACCGCACTGTTGAACATCCGCAGTCGCTTCGGCATCGGATCGTGGGTTCCCGTCGCCAACAACATCGTCTGCATCGGAGTGCTCGTCTGGTTCCACCTCGTCGATCCCACGCCCACACTCCACTCACTGAACGGATCGCACCACCTGTTGTGGCTGGGGCTCGGCACAACGCTCGGCGTGGCGGTGCAGTTCCTCTGCCTCGTCCCATCGCTCGCGCGCAGCGACCTGTGGCGCCTCTCGTTTCGGCTCGACCTCAAGGATCCGGCGGTGCGCGCCGTCGGGCGTCTGGGCGGCTGGACGCTGCTCGTGGTCCTCGCCAACCAACTGTCGCTCTACGTCGTGCTCGCCTTCGCCTTCGGCATCGGCGGCGACGGCCCGGTCAGCGCCTACACCTACGGCTGGTCGTTCATGCAGATGCCCTACGCGGTGGTGGTGGTGTCGGTCCTCGGCGCGCTGACCCCCCAACTCGCCAGCATGGCCACGGCGCAGGACTACGCCGGTCTGAGCGAGAGGCTCCGCTTCGGACTGCGCCAGTCACTGGTGATCATCATCCCGTGCACGCTGGTCCTCCTGATCCTCGCCCAACCGATCGTCGCGATACTCCTGAACCACGTGAACGCCACCCACAAGATCTCAGCGGGCACCGTGCTCGCGGTGCTCGCCGCGGGACTCCCGGGCTTCACGATCTTCCAGCTCGGCGTGCGGGGCCTCCAGGCGATGCAGCGGGCCCGCGAGGTCTTCTACCTCTACGCCCTGGAGAACATTCTCACCATCGCTCTCTGCTTCGCCCTCGGACGCCATTCGCTCGCGGGCCTCACCGCGAGCGTCTCGATCGCCTACAGCGCCGCCGCCGTGGTCGCCCTGTTCGCGCTGGCCCGCCATCAAGTGAGCATCGCCGCGGTCGTGTGGTCGCTGCACGTGCGCCGCAGCCTCTGGGCGTCGCTCTTCGCCACCGTCGTCATGGCCGTCGCCTACGCCCTCCCGTCATGGAGTCGGGGGTCTGGACTCATCGCGCGCTTCGCCTTCGCCGTCATCCTCGGCGTCGCCTCGTACGGCGCCGTCGTGCTCGTCCAGCAGCGACGTATTGCGCACTCGACGGCAAAAGATGTAAGGCTTAAGCAGTTCTAAGGGGGGCCATGGCTCGAATCCGCGTCATCACCGACAGCGCGTGCGATATTCCTGAAGAGATCGCGCGGCGCCTCGACATCGATATCGTCTCGCTCAGCATCCGATTCGGTGACGACGAGTACACCGACCGCGTCGATCTCACGCCGGAGCAGTTCTGGGCGAAGTGCAAGAGCTCCAAGACGCTGCCCGAGACCGCGGCGCCGTCACCCGGCGCCTTCCAGAGCGCGTACCAGCGCGCCCTGGCCGACGGATGCGACGGCGTCATCGTGCTCACGCTCTCGGCCCTGTTGTCCGCAACGCACCAGTCGGCCGTGATCGCCAGCGAGGCCGTCGCCGACAGCATCGACGTACGCATCGTCGACACGAAAGCCGTCTCGATGGCCCAGGGACTGCTGGTGGTCGACGTGGCCGAGGTCGCCGCCAACGGAGCCGACCTCGAACAGCTGGTGCGGCGCGCCGAGTCGCTCGTGCCCAAGGTCGACGTGGTCGCCATGCTCGACACGCTCGAGCACCTCATCAAGGGTGGGCGGGTCGGTGGCGCTCGCGCGCTGCTGGGCCAAGTGCTCTCGATCAAGCCCCTGCTCGAGCTGAAGGACGGGGTCGTCGCCGAGGCCGGTCGTCAGCGGACCAGGGCCAAGGCGCTGGTGGCGATCGCCGACGTGGCCAGGACCCACGCGCCCCTGCGTCGTTTCGCCCTCGTGCACGGGGCCTCGAGTGAGGTCAAGACCCTCGAATCGCTGGTCGCCGACATCGCGACGGAGTACCCTCTCATCGTCGCCGACATTGGCCCGGTCGTGGGCACCCACGGAGGGCCGGGGATCATTGGTCTGTGCTGGGTAGAGGCATAGCGAGGACCCTCCGCTAAGTTCTAATCGTGAGCGCAGCCAACCAGAACCGTCAAGCCGACTTCGTGGATCGGACCTTGAACTCGTTCGACCACGTGCTCGACGTCGTCCACGACCGCGTCATCCGACCGATCCTCCTGGCCGGTCGGGCGATCGCGTTCGGGTTCATCATCTTCCTGGCCTCGATCGTCTTGCTCGGAGCCCTCGTCATCGGCGTCATCCGACTCATGAATGTCTATCTCTTCGCCGGACACGAGTGGTTGAGCTACCTCGTCGTCGGAGCCGTCTCGCTTGTCGCCGGCTTGGTCATCTGGCGACGGCGCCGCCCTGTGACCGCAAGGAAGTGATGGCCGAACACACCCGAGTCCTCATCATCGGCTCGGGCCCCGCTGGGCTGACCGCGGCCATCTACAGCGCTCGTGCCCAGTTGCGACCCATCGTGATCGAGGGCGAGCCCTCCTCCACCTCTGACCAACCCGGCGGCCAGCTGATGCTCACCACCGACATCGAGAACTTCCCCGGCTTCCCCGAGGGCCTGACCGGCCCGGAATTGATGATGAACATGCGCGCCCAAGCCCAACGCTTCGGCGCCGACCTGCGGGTCTCGAAGGTGCAGACTCTCGACGTCGCAAGCCGACCATTCCGGGCGTGGCTCACCGATGACGACGAAGCGAGCATCACGGCCGACGCGGTGATACTCGCCACCGGCGCACGCTCGTTGATGATGAACGTGCCCGGCGAGGCGCGTCTGCTCAGCCACGGGCTCTCGACCTGTGCGACCTGCGACGGCTTCTTCTTTCGCGGACAGGACATCGCGGTCATCGGCGGCGGCGACTCGGCGATCGAGGAGGCCACGTTCCTCACGCGATTCGCTTCGAGCGTCACGATCGTGCACCGACGCGACTCGCTGCGCGCATCGAAGATCATGCAGGAACGGGCCTTCGCCAACGAGAAGATCGACTTCGCGTGGAACACCCAGGTCACCGAGGTCCTCGGCGAGGACAAGGTGTCGGGTCTGCGGGTGCGTGACACCGTGACCGGCGAGGAGCGTCAGCTCGACGTCACCGGCGTGTTCGTGGCCATCGGCCACGAACCGAACACCACGCTGGTGGCCGGTCAGGTCGACCTGGAGGACAACGGCTACGTGCGTACCGGACTGGGCTCGTTCACCGACATCGAGGGCCTCTTCGCCGCCGGCGACGTCCAGGACCACGTGTACCGCCAGGCGATTACCGCCGCCGGATCAGGCTGCGTCGCGGCGATCGACGCCGAGCGATGGCTCGAGTCGCAAGGTCACTGAAACGCCCTTCGGTCGCTAAGGTGGTCGTTGCGACGCACGCCGGGCGTCATCTTTGGAGGTAGTTATGAGCGAGCACATCACGACACTGACCGACGCCACGTTCGACGAGGTGATTGGCGCCTCGGAAAAGCCGATTCTCGTTGACTTCTGGGCGGAGTGGTGTGGACCCTGCAAGATGATCGCGCCGATCCTCGAGGAGTTCGCCACCGAGCAGTCCGACCGGTTCACCATTGGCAAGCTCGACGTCGACGTCAATGTCGCGACCGCCGCCAAGTTCTCGGTGATGAGCATCCCGACGTTGCTGCTGTTCAAGAACGGCGAGGTCGTGGCCCGGCTGGTGGGCGCCAAGCCCAAGGGTGCTCTCCTGCAAGAAATCACCGCGAACCTTTAGTCCACGCCCCTGAACTTCGACTCGCTTCACCACGGCGCCACTGGCCCACGAGTGCGCGAATTGCACGATCGCCTCGCCGCGCTCGGCCTTGTTTCGACGGGTGACGAGACCGACGACTTCGGCGACGGGACCCTCGCGGTGGTCGAGGCGTTCCAACGCTCCCGGGGCCTGCCCATCACGGGCGACGTCGACGAGACGACCTGGGCGCGGCTGCTCGAGGCGGGATGGCGACTCGGCCAACGATTGCTGTACCTCACGCACCCCAACCTTCGAGGCGACGACGTCGCCGAACTCCAGGTGCGGCTCGCCCAACTCGGCTTCAATCCCGGTCGGATTGACGGAGTCTTCGGGAAGCTCCTCGAGGAGGCCCTCTCTGACTTCCAGCGCAATTGCGCCCTCGAGCCCAGTGCCACATTGACGCGTGCCACGCTGCTCGAGCTCGTTCGCATGACGTCCAACGGCGCGACCCGAAGCCTCGTGAACGACGCCCGCGACATGGCCGGCTTCGACGTTGAGCCGTCCGGGCCCTTGGTCGTCTGCGGCCACACTCCCCTTGCGGCCCGGCTGGCCCGCGCTTGCGCCGAATCCATGGACGTGACCATGCTCAGCGACGACAGCCCCGTGGACGTCGCGGCCTACGCCAACGCGAACGCGGCCGCGGCCGTCATCTCGGTGCAAACCCTCAAGCAGATTGAAGGCGTCCACCTGCACTACTGGGCAAGTTACCTCTCACACTCTCGCCGCGGCGAACAACTGGCCAGTGCGATTGCGGCCGCTCTCACCCGCTCCCAACAGTTCCCCCGGGTCGAGGTCACCGGCATGGCGCTGCCGATTCTGCGGGAAACCAAGATGACGACCCTGCATATCGAGCATGGCGTCGGCTCCGACGAAGCCCTCGAGGAGCTCGCACAGGTCATCGCCTTGGTTCTCGCTGAGGTTTTCCACAGGCAACCCTGAGAATGCAGTCTGAAGTCGGGGATTTCACTGGCGAAATCCCTTCAATTAAAGCAAAATCTGAGAAACCCACAACTTCATCCACAAGTTGGGGATAACTTCAACAAGAGGGTTACCTTGAGGGTTGAGACTTAGCTCGGATTCGAGATGGCGATGTAGATCCGCTCAAGGTCGTCAAGGTCAGCAAAGTCAATGATTATGCGGCCATTACGGCCCTTCAGGTCGACGTGAACCCTGGTGTCGAGGTAATCCTCCAGCAGGTGTTCGAGTTCGGCGACGCTGGCGTCGGGCACCGGACGCAGTCGAGGTGTCTCCGCGCCAAGTTTGGCCGCCGGCTCCACCTCGGCGGCGGGCCGCGGCTCGAGGAACGTCTTGACCGCCTCTTCAGTGGCCCGCACCGAGAGTTCGTTCTTGATGACTCTCGCCACCATGGTGGCCTGAGCGTTTGGGTCGGTGATCGCGAGCAATGAGCGAGCGTGCCCTGCGGTGATCTGCGAGGTGACCAGCGCCGACTGCGCCGTTTCACCTAATTGCAGGAGTCGTAACGTGTTCGTAACATTTGCGCGACTTTTTCCAACACGTTGCGCCACCTGTTCGTGGGTCAGGTCGAACTCGTCAATCAACTGCTGGTAGGCCGCCGCCTCCTCCAGCGAATGGAGGTCGACACGGTGGAGGTTCTCCACGACTGCCTGCTCGAGTGAGAGTCGGTCGTTGACGTCGATCTGGACCAAGACCGGAACGAGTTCGAGCTCGGCGATGATCGCTGCGCGCCAACGACGTTCGCCCGCAATCAGTTCGAACAGATCGGGTTCTCCATCGACTGGGCGAACAATCAGCGGTTGCAGAACGCCCAATTCGCGTAACGATGACGCCAGCGTCTGAAGGCTGTCGTCATTGAACGCCTTGCGGGGCTGGAACGGGTTCGGTCGAATTGACGCCACCGGCACCCGACGCAGTGGCCCCTCAGTTGGCGTAGAGATGGCCTCCTCCGTCGCTTCACCTTCGGGGATGAGGGCCCCGAGGCCCTTGCCTAATCCTGGTTTCCTAGCCATTCATGATCTCCTCTGCTAGTGCACGGTAAGCCTTCGCCCCTTTGGACGTCGGGTCAAAAACGGTGATGGGCTGTCCGAAGGATGGAGCCTCGGCGAGACGCACCGTACGGGGAATGACCGTACGGCATAGCTCATTCTCGAAATGACGCCTTACTTCCTTCGCCACGTCACCCGAGAGGGTGATCCGCGAATCGTACATTGTAAGGACCACTTTCGTGATTCGCAACGTTGGATTGAGGTTCTTCTGGACGAGATCGACAATCCTCTGGAGTTGGGTCAGACCCTCGAGGGCGTAGAACTCAGTCTGCACGGGGACCATGATTTCGGTGGCGGCAGCAAAGGCGTTGATGGTGATCAGTCCCAACGACGGGGGACAGTCGATGAAGATGTAGTCAAAATCACCCTCGACCGAAGCGAGCGCCCTCTTGAGCCTCAGTTCTCGTGAAATCACCGAGGTAAGTTCCTGCTCCACCCCCGCCAAGTCGAGGGTGGCAGGCGCCACGAAGAGGTTGTTGTAACCCGTTGGCTCGACGATGTCCACCATGGGCACATCGTTCAGCAGGACATCGTATACCGAGCGCTCGAATTGACGACCGTCCACGCCCAGACCTGTCGTGGCATTGCCCTGAGGATCAAGGTCGACAATGAGCACTCGCTTGCCCATTTCTGCAAGTGCCGCACCCAGGGAAGTGGTAGTGGTGGTCTTGCCCACACCACCCTTCTGGTTGGCTACGGCAAATATCCTCATTGTGCTGGCGTCCGCCATGAGCCTCTTTCCGACCTAAGGTACTTCCCGATGCTACGTCGAACCCTGCCATTCAACACGGTTTTTGCGAGGCCGTCAAGTACCCGTGTTTCACGTGAAACATATCATCGCCGTACCTGGCCGCGGCACAGGGACAATGCGCGTGAGCGAAATTTCGAAGCAACGCCAAGGTTTTACTTGAAGCTTGTGGCAGGACGACCCCAATCAGTCCCGTCGATGTTTCACGTGAAACAATCCGACAGCGACTCAATTACGTTCCCATGCCCAGGCCACGACTCGCTCGAACCTCCGCCCAGGGCCTAGGGGTTCCTCCGCCCGGCTGTTCTCGCTGAGTCTCTTCGCCACGGCGCGTGGGGACACGCCTGCAGGGACTTCCAAAGGTTTTCGTCTATCC
>JADGOJ010000081.1 GCA_017883045.1 Acidimicrobiales bacterium | reverse complement strand
GAACTCGACGCCGTCAACCGCGACGTGCTGGACGCGTCGTTGCCGGGCGGCACCTGGGGCGGCGCCGTCGAGGCGCTGGCCGCGGGCTATGAGTCCATTGGCCGGCCCGGTACGTGGCGCGAGCACTTCCAGGGAGGGCCCATCGCCTTCGAGCAGCGCGAGTTCGAACTCGCCCCCGGTCAGGGCGACTCGCCCTTCTGGGACCTGCCCTGCCTCGAGGGCACGGCCGTCGCCTGGAATCCCAGCGTGCGCGGCGGAGCGAAGATCGAAGAGACGTACCTCGTGGGCCCCGACGGGCTCGAACTGTTGACCGTGACTGACGGATGGCCGTTGACACCACCGGGGGCGGGGCCACAACATAGTCGAGTCAGGGTGATCGAGTGAGAAGGGGGCAGGCATGATTAGAGGTACCGGCACTCCTCGGGGCACCGCCGCACTGACGCGCCACTTCGGCTTGCTCGGCGCTGAACCACAGCCCAGCGAAGCGCGCTTCCCCGACGGGGCCCACTTTCGCGTCGAGATCCCCAGTGTCGAGAACCCGGCGGCCCTGCGCGCCGTGGTCGAAGAGGCGCGCGTGCACCAGGTGCCGATCCACCGAGTTTCCCAAGGCAGCGGAGCGATGCTGCTGACCAAGGCCGAACTGGCCACGATGGCCCGGATCGGGGCCGACGAGGGCCTGGAGGTCAACCTCTTCGTCGGTCCTCGTGAGGAGTTCGGGATCGGCGGATCGGTGCGCAGCCCCGAGGGGCTCTTGCTCTCGGGACGACTGCGCGGCATGGACCAACTGCGCTACGCGCTCGAGGACGTCCTGCGGGCCGTCGACGCCGGCATCAGGGGGTTCCTCATCGCCGACACGGGGCTGATGCAGATCCTGAGCGCCATGGCCCGCGCTGGCGAGCTGCCCCGCTCGATTGTGTGGAAGATCTCGGCGGTGCTCGCGCCGTCCAACCCGGTGGCCTTCCAGCAGCTGGTCGGCCTCGGCGGCACGACGATCAACGTGCCCAGTGACATGAGTCTGGGCGAGCTCGCCGAGATCCGCGCCGTCAGCGACGCCCCGATTGACCTCTACCTCGAGGCGCCCGACTCGCTCGGCGGCATGGTGCGCGGCCACGAGATCGCCGAGATCGCCACCGTCGCCGCGCCGTTGTACGCGAAGTTCGGCCTGCGCAACGCTCGACCGGTGTACCCGGCCGGGGAGCAGGTCATGTCCGACGTGATCGCCAACGTGCGCGAGAAGGTCCGCCGCGCCGCGTTGGCGCTCGAGTGGCTCGACGACTCCGGCGTCGACCTCGTCATCTCCAAGCCCGGGGCTGAAGGAATCGGGGTTCCCGAGCCATGAGCCTGCGCAGCGACCGCTGGGTGCGAGGTGACGACGAGGTCGCCCTCGACAGTCGTGTCGCGTTGCGCATGGGCGGCGCCGAGGTCGACGCGCGGGGCGGTCGGGCGATCATCGGCATCGCCAACTCCGCCAGCGACCTCAACCCGTGCAACCAGCCGCTGGCCGACCTGATCGCCCCGCTTCGCGAGGCCATCGCCGCTGCGGGCGCCATTCCCGTCGAGTTCCCGGTGCTGTCGCTCGGCGAGGACCTCATGAAGCCCTCGTCCATGCTGTACCGGAATCTGTTGTCCATGGAGCTCGAGGAGTCCGTGCGCAGTCAGCCCCTCGACGCGCTCGTGATCCTCGCGGCCTGTGACAAGTCCGTGCCCGGCGCGCTGATGGGCACCTTCAGCACCAACGTGCCGTGTCTCTTGATGGTCTCGGGCCCGAGGCCCGTCGCGGTGTTCGAAGGACGCAAGATCGGCACCGGCACCGACCTGTGGCGGATGTGGGACGAGCGACGCCGCGGCGACCTCTCCGACGAGCAGTGGAGCGACCTCGAACGTGCGCTCACGCTGGGCAAGGGCTCGTGCAACACGATGGGCACCGCGTCCTCCATGGGGGCGATCGGCGAGGCCCTCGGGCTCGCGTGGCCGGGGTCGACGTCGATCCCGTCGGGCGATCCACGCCACGTCGAGGTCGCACGCCACGTCGGCACGCGGATCGTCGAACTGGTGGGCTCTGGCGTCACCGCCTCGACCCAGGTGAGCCAGGCCTCGATCGAGAACGCGCTGGTGGTGCTCGGAGGGCTCGGCGGCTCGACCAACGCCGTCATCCACCTCACCGCGATGGCCCGACGGCTCGGCCACCGGCTGGACCTCTCGATGGTCGACCGCGTCGGCCGCTCGGTGCCGGTCATCGTCGACATCGAGCCCTCGGGCAAGGGACTCATGGAAGACCTCGACGCCGCGGGCGGCGTGCCGACAGTGATGGCGGCCCTCGGCGACCTGCTCGACGGGGGCGTCGTGCTCGCCGACGGACGCACGACCGCCCAGGTGCAGGCCCAGGCGCCGACGGCGAGCGGCATCGTCCACGACCGCGACGATCCCGTCGACGCCGACGGCGCCTTTCGCGTCGTGCGCGGCAACCTCGCACCCGACGGAGCGCTCATCAAGCGCTCGGCGGCCACGAAGTCGCTGCTGCGCCACCGCGGTCCGGCCTACGTGATGCACGGGGCCGACGGCGTCGCCCGGCGAACGGGCGCTGACGCCTCGGCGCCACCCGACGCGGTGCTCGTGCTGAGCGGCACCGGTCCGGTCGGCGGGCCGGGTATGCCCGAGTGGGGCATGATCCCGATCCCGGCGCCGCTGCTCGAACGTGGCGTCACCGACATGGTGAGGGTCACCGACGCCCGCATGAGCGGCACGAGCTTCGGCACCGTCTATCTGCACGTGGCGCCCGAGGGGGCGATCGGCGGCCCGATCGGTCTCGTTCGCGACGGTGACCTCATCAACGTCGACGCCGACGCCGGCGTGCTCGAGGTGGAGGTCTCCGACGGCGAGCTGGCCTCGCGGCGAGCGCTGAGTGACGAGGGTCGCCCCGTCCGCCGGGGCTACGTCGAGCTCTACCGGCGACACGTCAGCCAGGCCCCGGCCGGTTGCGACTTCGACTTCTTGGCTCTCGAAACGGGGCAGCGACCCCACCTCGACGAGCCCGTGGTAGGGAGATCTTGATGGGCACACGCTCGGCAAGAACCGGGGCTCAGGTTGGGTTCCGGCCAGGTAAGGGGGAAGTGCGACTTTGAAGAAGATACGAATGAGGAGTTTCGGCGCTGCCGCCGCCACGCTTGTTCTTGCCGGTACGTTCTACGCGTCGGGACCAGCATCGGCGAGTGCCAAGACGACCTTGACCTTGTGGCAGAACTACGGGACCGAGCAGAACGCGGTGGCGACGACCAACCTCGTGAAGGCCTTCGAGAAGGCCAATCCGACCATCACGATCAAGATCGTCGCGCAGCCGGGAACGAGCTACTTCGCCCAACTCCAGGCGGCCGCGATCTCGGGCAATGGCCCGGACCTCGCGGTGATGTGGACCGGCATCTACGACCTGCAGTACTCGAAGTACCTCGTGAACCTGAAGGGCAACGTGCCGGCGGCGGACCTGGCGAAGATGGGCGGGCTCCAGTGGGAGTCGCCTAACTTCAACGTGGCCAACGGCCCATTGACCATGCCGTTGGAGACGCAGTTCTACATCGGCTTCTACAACAAGAAGCTGTTCAAGAAGGCGGGGATCACGAGCGTTCCGACGACCTGGACTCAGTTGTACGCGGCTTGTGCGAAGTTGAAGGCCATCGGCGTGGTGCCCATGGTCTACGGCAACGGCGGCCAGGCGATCAGCACCGAGTTCTACCCGTGGTACGACATGAGCTACCTGATGATCGGGGCCCACTCGCTCGCCAGTTGGAAGGGACTCTACGACGGCGCCATCCCGTGGACGGCACCGGCGAACGTCGCACAGCTCAAGAAGTGGGCGGCGCTGCAGTCAAAGGGCTACACCAACAAGGACGTGCTGACCAAGACCAACAACATCCAGGACTTCGAGCAGGGCAAGGCGGCCATGCTGGTGGACGGCACCTGGGACACCGCCCAGTACACCAAGGCCATGGGTTCGAACGTGGCGGCCTTCGTACCGCCGTTCTCGAACACGCCCATCAACGGTGTCGTCGAGTACCCCGGCGACGGCTTCTCGGTCATGAAGTACTCGAAGAACAAGACGGCGGCGTTCAAGTTCATCGACTTCCTCACGACGACCCAGGCCGGCAACATCATCAACCAGGCCGGCCTCATCCCGGACATCGCGGGACTGACCACGTCGAACCCGGTCAACCAGCAGATGCTGGACTTCGTCACGAAGGGCCACATGGTGGCCTACCCGATGATGGACAACTACATCCAGGTCAACGTCGGCAACGCCGCTGACAAGGTCCTGCCCGCCGTGCTCGGCAACCAGCAGTCGCCACTGTCCGCCCTGCAGAACATGCAGCAGACGTGGCAGCAGTTGCCGCCCGCACAGCGGAGCACCAAGGGCTTCGGCTTCTAGACAACAGCCGATGCCCCACCCCCACCCCGGTCTCGGACCGGGGTGGGGGTGCCCCCTCTCGCGACAGGAATCCGCATGACCGCAGTGCCCCATGAGTAGCGCCACCGCGACGGCACCACGCCGGCGTCGCCTGACCCTCTCGCGGCGTCGCCAGTTGGCCGGCGCGGTCTTCGCCCTGCCGGCGATCGGGCTCGTCCTGGGGTTCATCGTCGTGCCCATTGGCCAGGCCGTCTACTACTCGATGACCCAGTGGGACGGCGTCAGCTCCACGTGGATCGGCCCGTCCACCTGGAATCAGGCGCTGCACAACCCGACGCTCTGGACCGCGCTGCGCAACAACGCCCTGCTCCTGCTTTCCGTGCCCTTCGCCCTCGGGCTGCCCCTCGCGATCGCGGTGCTGCTGCACCAGCGCGTCGCGGGGTGGCGGATCTTCCGCTCGATCTACTTCCTGCCCACCGCCATCTCGTGGGTGGTGCTCGGGCTCGTCGCCCAGCGCTTCTTCGCCTACCAGGGGACGCTCAACTCGATCATCCACTTCTTCGGCTTCTCCCACACGAACACCAACATGCTCGGCTACGAGTCGACCGCGCTCAGCGCGCTCGGCATCACCTTCATCTTCACCATGGTCGGCACCAACACGATGCTGTTCCTCACGGGTCTCGCCACGCTGGACCCGAGCCTCGAGGAGGCTGCGCGCATCGACGGGGCCGGTCGGTGGCGGATCTTCCGTTACATCACCTTGCCCCACCTCAGCCGGTTCATCCAGCTGGCCTTCGTCATGACGGTCATCGCCCTGTTCTCGGCGCTGTTCAGCCTCATCTTCGTCATGACCGGCGGCGGGCCGGGCTACGCCACGACCACCATGGAGTTCCTTATCTACCAGACCGGCTTCAACCAGGGAGACTTCGGCACCGCCGCGCTCTACGGGTTGATCCTGTTCATCCTCACGGCCATCGTCGGTGTCGTGCAACTTCGACTGATCGGAGCGGACGAGTGACGACGCCACTGCTCGAGCGCCCCCCGGGGCGCGAAGGTCCCGCGACGGCCCCGCGGCCCGGGCGCCGGCGCGTCAGGACCGGACGCGCCGCCCTCTTCGTGATCATGCTGGGCGTGGCCGTCGTGATGCTCTACCCGTTCTGGGTGATGATCTTCGACAGTCTGAAGACCGAGGCGCAGTTCCTCGCGGGCAAGGGCTTCTCGCTCGGCAGTTGGAAGGCGCTCAACTCGGTGATCCCGGTGGGCCAGCAGGTCCTCAGCTCGACGATCATCTGCTGCGCCTCGATCATCGTCATCGTGCTGATCGGGCTGCCGGCAGGATTCGCCTTCTCCAAGCTCCGCTTTCGCACCTCGACGTTGATCTTCCTCGTCATCGTGAGCGCCATGATGGTGCCGCTCCAGGCGATCCTGATGCCCGAGTTCGTGAACATCACGAAGCTGGGGCTCACGAGCGGCTACTTCGGCGCGGTCATCGTCTACGCCGCGCTCGGCACGCCGTTCTCGGTGTTCCTCTTCACCACGTACTTCCGAGGCGTGCCCGACGAGCTGATCGAGGCGGGCATCGTCGACGGTCTGGGCTACTTCGGGGTGCTGTGGCGCCTGGTGGTGCCCATCGCGGTGCCCGCCATCGCGACGGTCACCGTGCTGCAGTTCATCCAGATATGGGACGACCTGCTGGTGGGACTGCTCTTCATCCAGAACACCTCGCAGCGGCCGATCACCGTGGGCCTCGCGGTGCTGTCGGCCGGGCGCACCACGTCGATACCCGAGCTGATGGCCGGATCGTTCATCAGCGCGCTGCCGGCGATGCTGGTGTACCTCGGGTTCCAGCGGTACCTGGTCAAGGGCCTCACGATGGGCATCGACCGATGACCGCACGACCAGACCTCACAATAAGGGAGCAGTAGCTGATGGCAGAGATCACCTTCGACGGGGTCACCAAGATCTTCGGCGACGACGTCCGTGCGGTCGACGATCTCACTCTGCACGTCGCCGACGGCGAGTTCATGGTCCTCGTCGGACCGTCGGGGTGCGGCAAGACGACCGCGCTTCGCATGCTCGCGGGACTCGAGGAGATCACCTCGGGAACCCTGTCGATCGGCGGCACCATCGTGAACGACGTGCTGCCCAAGGACCGTGACGTCGCGATGGTCTTCCAGAACTACGCCCTCTATCCCCACATGAGCGTCGCCCAGAACATGGGCTTCGCCTTGAAGGTCCGCCACGAGTCCAAGGACGAGATCGCGCGCAAGGTCGGTGAGGCCGCGGCGATCCTGCGCCTCACCGATTACCTCGATCGGCGACCGAAGGCCCTGTCGGGCGGACAGCGCCAACGCGTCGCGATGGGCCGCGCCATCGTGCGCAGCCCCCAGGCCTTCTTGATGGACGAGCCCCTCTCCAACCTCGACGCCCAACTGCGCGTGGAGATGCGCCTCGAGATCGCGCGCATCCAGCGGCTCCTCGGCGTCGCGACCGTCTACGTCACCCACGACCAGATCGAGGCGATGACCATGGGCGACCGCGTCGCGGTGATGCGCGGGGGCCAGCTGCAGCAGGTGGACACGCCCCAGGACCTCTACGATCACCCCGCCAACGAGTTCGTCGCGGGCTTCATGGGTTCGCCGCCCATGAACCTGCTGCGCGGCGGACTGGAGAACGGGGCCGACGGGGCGGTCGTCGTGCTCGGCGCCCAGCGCCTCGCGGTCCCGCCTCGCTACAACGCGTCACACGACCTGGGCCTAGGCGGGGCGGTCGTCGTCGGGATCCGTCCCGAGGACGTCGAGGTGCTGAGCGGCGCCGAGGTCGCGGGTTCGATCACGACGCGCGTCGAGCGACGAGAGGCGTTGGGGGCCGAGATCCTGGTGCACCTTTCGCTGCTCGACGCCGAAGGGACCAGCGCCTTCGTCGTGAACGACGCCGGCGCCGTGGTAACGCGCCCGAGCACGCTGGTGGCGAAGATGGGGCCGCGCGCGGAGGTGCGCGTGGGCGACACCCTACGGGTCAGGTTCAATCCGGAGCGGTTCCACTTCTTCGCCGCGGACTCGGGAGTGAGTCTTCGCCAGGCGTAGTCCGTCAGCCCGTCGCCGCCGGTCCCGCTCCACACCACCACCAACGAAGAGAGACAGCATGAAGGTCACCAGCACCAATCCCGCCACCGCACTGCAGCGCACGCTCGAGGTCGACGAGACGACGACCGCCGAGGTCCTCGCCGCAGCCCGACGCGCCGCGCACGTCGCCGCCGACTACGCACGGCGCCCGCTGGCCTGGCGGGCCGAGATGCTCCGCGCCATGGCCGAGGAACTCGAGGCCGACGCCGCGAACCTGGTGGCACTGGCGAACGACGAGACGGCCCTCGGACTGCCGCGTCTCGAGGGTGAGCTGCGCCGCACCGCCTTCCAGCTGCGCTTCTTCGCCGACGTCGTCGACGACGGCGCGTTCCTCGACGCCACCATCGACCACCCGACCGACTCGCCCATGGGTCCGCTGCCCGACCTGCGCCGGATGCGCGTGCCCCTCGGTGCGGTGGCCGTCTTTGGCAGCTCCAACTTCCCCTTCGCCTTCTCGGTGCCCGGGGGGGACACCGCGTCGGCCCTCGCCGCGGGCTGCCCGGTCGTGATCAAGGCCCACCCCGCGCACCCGGCCACGAGCGAAGCCGCCTTCGCCGCGCTGGTGCGCGGCGCACGGCGCTGCGACGCGCCCGAGGGCACCGTGGCCCTCGTCTTCGGGCTCGAGGCGGGCGTCGCCCTCGTCGAGGCGCCGGCGATCAGCGCCGTCGGCTTCACCGGCTCGGTCGGTGCCGGCCGGGCGCTGTGGGCGCGGGCCAACGCGAGGACCGTGCCCATCCCCTTCTACGGCGAGCTCGGGGCGGCGAACGCGCTGGTGGTGACCGACGCCGCCGCCGAACGCGCCAGCGAGATCGCGACGGGCGTCGCGGGCTCCATGACCCTGGGCGCGGGGCAGTTCTGCACCAAGCCCGGCCTGGTCTTCGTGCCGAGCAGCGACCGCGGCGACGCCCTCGTCGCGGCGCTGGTCGAGTCGCTGGGCCAGACGAGCGAGTTCACCATGCTCACCTCGGGCATCGCCCAGAACTTCCGCGTCGGGACCCGGGCCATCGGCGCCGTCGCGGGCGTGCGTCCCCTCGTGCACCCCGACCTCGGGGACGCGGCGCACACCTCGGCCCAGCTGTACGAGGTCGACGCCACCAGGTTCACCGAACCCGACGCGCGCGCGCTGCGCGAGGAGTGCTTCGGACCACTCGCGCTGATCGTGCGCTACGAATCGGTCGAGCAGCTTCGCCGCGCGCTCGAGGCGGGCGAACCGGCCCTGACGTTCTCGCTCTTCACGACCAACGACGACCCCGACGGCGCCGGCCTCTTGGACCTGGGCTCGCGACGGGCCGGACGGGTGATCGTGAACGGCTTCCCCACCGGGGTCGCCGTGAGCTGGTCGATGCAGCACGGAGGTCCGTGGCCGTCGACGACGTCGCCGACGACGACGTCGGTCGGCGCGGCGGCGATCGAGCGCTGGCTGCGTCCGGTCGCCTTCCA
>JADGOJ010000003.1 GCA_017883045.1 Acidimicrobiales bacterium | reverse complement strand
GTGGTAGTCGGGGAGGTGAGGATGATTCCAGTCGCTGGCACGTGGTTCCGAGGCGGCCGGCTCATTGCGCCTTGAGACAGCCGCAGCGTTCGGTCTTGACCGGACTGCCCGAGCGCGTGACGATCTACGAGGTGGGCCCGCGAGACGGGCTTCAGAACGAGAGCACGATTATCGCGGTGGAGGTGAAGGCCGAGTTCATCCGCCGGCTGGTCTCGGCCGGTCTCGCCTCGATCGAGACGACGAGCTTCGTATCGCCCAAGTGGGTGCCTCAGTTGGGCGACGCCGAGGAGTTGCTTGGTCTGCTCGGCCCTCTGCCCGGTCGCCATCCCGTGCTCGTGCCGAACGAACGCGGACTCGACCGGGCAATGGAGTGCGGCGTGAGCGAGGTGGCGGTATTCGCGAGCGCGACGGAGAGTTTCTCCCAGCGCAACCTCAATCGCTCTGTCGAAGAGTCGTTGCATATCTTCGCGCCGGTGGTGAGCCGTGCGCTGGACGCGGGGCTGAAGGTGCGCGGCTACGTCTCGATGTGCTTTGGGGACCCTTGGGAGGGTGACGTGGCCGCGGAGCAGGTCACCTCCGTGGTGGCCGAACTGGTGTCCATGGGGTGCGCGGAGGTCTCGCTAGGCGACACCATCGGCGTTGCGACGCCTGGCCAAGTCGTGGCCCTGCTCGACCAGATCGGTGCTCGCGGCATCGGACCTGGTCAGCTCGCCGTGCACTTTCACGACACCTACGGCCAGGCCCTGGCCAACACGTTGGTGGCCCTGCAACACGGTGTCACCACCGTCGACTCGTCGGCCGGGGGCCTCGGCGGTTGCCCGTACGCCAAGAGTGCCACGGGCAACCTGGCGACTGAGGATCTGGTCTGGCTTCTGCACGGACTCGGCATCGAGACCGGTGTCGACCTCGATGCGCTCTGTCGCACCAGTCTGTGGATGGCCGGACTGCTCGGTCGCCCCAGCCCGTCGCGCACGTTGCTGGCCCTGGCGGGGGACCTCGGGTGATCGTCGCGTGGGCTCCGAGTTGGAGATCGCAAGCTATGGATGACCCGACGGTGGGGGTCAATGTGAGGAGAGCGTAGATGGACAAGGTGGTGGCAACTGCGGCCGAGTCGGTTCGCGACATCCCCGACGGCGCCTCGCTGGCCGTGGGGGGCTTCGGTCTCTGTGGCATACCGAGCGCGCTGATCGAGGCGTTGTTGGCCCAGGGCTCCACGGGCCTCGTGACGGTGAGCAACAACTGCGGCGTGGACGGTTGGGGGCTGGGGACGCTCCTCTCGGCCAAGCGCATCGCGCGCACCACGGGCTCGTACGTGGGGGAGAACAAGGAGTTCGAGCGACAGTTCCTCTCGGGCGAGCTCGAGGTCGAGCTGGTGCCCCAGGGCACCCTGGCCGAGCGCCTGCGCGCCGGCGGCGCGGGGATCCCGGCGTTCTACACGCCGGCCGGGGTCGGCACCCAGATCGCCGACGGAGGACTGCCCTGGCGCTACGACGGCCAGGGAGGGATCGCCGTGAGCTCACCACCCAAGGAGGTCCGCGAGTTCGACGGCAAGAAGTACGTCCTCGAGCGCGCGCTCCGCACCGACTTCGCGCTGGTGCACGCGCGCTACGGCGATCGCTACGGCAACCTCGTCTACGAGAAGAGCGCGCAGAACTTCAACCCGCTCTGCGCCGCCGCCGGCCGGGTCACGATCGCCTCGGTCGAGGAACTCGTCGAACCGGGGGACCTGAACCCGATGCACGTGCACACGCCGGGGATATTCGTCCAGCGGGTCGTGCACACGCCGGACATCGAGAAGCGGATTGAGAAGAGGACGGTCGCCCCATGAGCCCATTGACGCGAGACGAGCTGGCCGCGCGCGTCGCGGCCGAGCTGAATGACGGTCAGTACGTCAACCTGGGCATCGGGTTGCCCACGCTGGTGCCGGACTTCGTGCCCGAGGGGCTCTACGTGGTGTTGCACGCCGAGAACGGCGTCCTTGGCGTGGGTCCCTACCCCGCGGACGCCGACGTCGACCCGGACCTCATCAACGCCGGCAAGGAGACCGTGACCGTGCTCCCGGGCGCCTCGTTCTTCGATTCGGCTACGTCATTTGGCATGATTCGCGGCGGCCACGTCGACGTGGCGGTGCTGGGGGCGATGCAGGTCGCCGCCAACGGGGACCTCGCGAACTGGATGATCCCCGGCAAGGTGGTCAAGGGCATGGGTGGGGCCATGGACCTCGTTCACGGCGCCAAGCGCGTCATCGTCATGATGGAGCACACGGCCAAGGACGGCGGCCACAAGATCGTTCGCGAGTGCACCCTGCCCAAGACCGGCGAGAGGTGCGTGCAGCGGATCATCACCGACCTGGCGGTGATCGACGTCGAGCCGCGCGGGCTGGTGCTGCGCGAACTCGCCCCGGGCGTCACGCTCGATGAGGTCAGGGCCGCTACGGGAGCGGATCTCGAGGTCGGCCTCACTGCATAGGCGAACGCCCGAAACCGGTCGATCGATTCATGGTCATCTCCGGTTCGGACGAGCTCATCCGCCATCTCGGACAGTTCGTCGGTCCTATACCAGGTGCTCGGCTGTGAGCGACCGTGACGGGTGTCGTCCAGGGCCCCGATGGCGTGGCGCTCTGTGAAGAGGGTTGTCGCCAGCGGCGGGTCCTCGCTCCCTCTGGCTGGTGCAATCACCGATTGTCGCGCGGTCATTCTCTAGTAACTTCTGACCATGTCCGAGTTCACGAATGAGAGCGTCAGCGCCATAGAGACGACGTTGAACGACGTGGATCGAGCGCTGGAGCGACTGCGCGCTGGAACGTACCGTACCTGTCAGGTCTGCAGCAACCCGATCGCCGAGGCCGACCTTGTCGCCAACCCCCTGCTCGCCAACTGCCCGGCGCATCCCGAACTCGCGTAGTCCGAGCAGCATCCCCTGACGACGATGGCCCGGTGGCTGGCGCCACCGGGCCATCGTCGAAGAGACGGGGCTACTTCTTGGTGGCCCAGAAGATCTCCGCGATGGCGTCGATCTCGCTCAAGAGGCGATCGGCGATGCTGACGTCGTTGCTCTTCTTGGCGTCGCCGGCGGTCTTGGTGGCCATCCAGAAGAGGTCGTGCAGGTTGGGGTACTGCTTCAGGTGGTCGACCTTGAAGTAGTCGGTCCACAGCACCCACAGGTGGTGCTTGACGAGCTCGGCGCGCTCCTCTTTGATGATGGTGGCGCGGACCTTGAAGTCGGCGTCGCTCGACGCGTTGTACTTCTCCATGCAGCCCTTCACCGACTGGGCCTCGATCCGGGCCTGGGCCGGGTCGTAGACGCCACAGGGCAGGTCGCAGTGCGCCGAGGCGACGAGCGGTATCGTGGTGGCATCCAACAGTGCATTAATACGTGTAAGAAGCGTCATGGCTTCGCCTTTCGATTGACGTGTCCGCGTTGGTGACACGAATTCTATTTACCGTTCGCAGGTTAGTCACGGCGCTCGGATAGCGTTCACCTCAATGGGCTGGCTCTTGGAGTTCTTCCTTCGGCGGGTGACCGTCGAAGGCTCCTCGATGGTGCCGACCTACGTGCCCGGGGAGCGGTTGACCGCCCTGCGGCGCTGGCGACCGGTGCGCCCGGGCGACGTGGTGGTGGTGCACGATCCGCGCGACGTCAACCGGTGGCTGTTGAAGCGCTGCGTCGGCCGGGTGGGGAAGCGCCTGGACCTGCGAGGCGACAACGCCGTGGCCTCGACCGATTCGAGGGACTTCGGCCTCGTGGCCAGTCGTGACGTCGCCTACATCGTGGTGCCTTCGCCCCGCTCACCACGGACTTCGCCCCGCTGAATCTCGGCCGGCGCCGGTAGGCTGCGCTCGTGGCTCGTCTCGCCGTCCTCTCGTATCACACCTCGCCCCTGGCCCAACCGGGCACGGGCGATGGCGGCGGCATGAACGTCTACGTGCGAGAGCTCTCGAGCGCGCTGGCGAGGCTCGGCCACGAGGTCGACGTCTACACCCGCCGCGACAGCACCCAGGCCCGCGACATGGTCAGCGTCGAACCGGGTTTCCGCGTCCACTACGTGACCGCCGGTCCGGCCCGGGCCCTCGACCGTGACGAGTTGCCCAACTACGTCGGCGAGTTCACCGACTCGGTGGCGACGCTGTTTCGCTGCACGGGGACGCCCGACGCCATCCACGCCAACTACTGGCTGAGCGGGCTCGCGGGGCACCGCCTGAAGCACGAGCTGCACATCCCGCTCATCATGACCTTCCACACCCTCGAACGGGTGAAGGCCGAGGCGTTCGAGGGCGAGTCCGAGGACCGCGCCTTCCAAGAGGCCGCGATCTTCGCCTGCGCGGACGCGGTGCTCGCGAGTTGCGAGGTCGAGGCCGAGCAGTTCGTGCGCTTCTACAACGCCGAGCCGTCGCGGGTCCACGTCGTGCCACTCGGCGTCGAGCACGCGTTCTTTTCCCCCGGGTTCCGCCCGCAGGCCCGCCGGGCCCTCGGCATCGACCCCGAGGCGACGATGCTGCTGTTCGTCGGACGGCTCCAGGCGCTGAAGGGCGTCGACCTGGCGCTCGAGACCCTGATCGAGATGCGCGCGCGCGGACGAAACGCGATGCTCGCGATCGTCGGCGGGCCGTCGGGCCCCGACGGGCGCGAGACGCTCGCCGCGCTGCACCGGCGCGTGGGCGAGGCCGGCGTCATCCGCCACGTCAGCTTCGTCGCACCCCAGGCCCATCAACTGCTCTCCACCTGGATGCGCGCCGCCGACGTCATGCTGGTGCCGTCGCGCTCGGAGAGCTTCGGACTGGTGGCCCTCGAGTCATCGGCGTGCGGCACCCCGGTGATCGCGAGCCGGGTCGGCGGGCTGATGACGCTGATCGACCCCGGCGTCACCGGGTTCCTGATCGACGAGCGCGACCCGGTCGCGTGGGCCGACGCCGTGGAACGCGCGCTTGACTCCGAGCACGCGACCGCGATGTCCAATGCGGCGGTGCTGCTCGCGCGCACGTACACCTGGCGCTCGGCCGCGCAGTCGCTCGCGACGTTGACCGAGCGCCTCGCGCTGTCGGGCCTCGTTCGCTGCTAGCGGTGACGCGCGCGCCGCTCGGGGGATCGGACGCCGCTGAGCGGCTCGACGAGACGCTCCACACGTGGGCCTCGCAGTGGAACGCGAGCGCGACGCTGCTCGGCATCGAGCACCAACCGGCGCCCGACGACCGGGGGCACTTCCACTGGCTCGTGCGCCTGAAGGGCGACGAGAGGGACGTCATCACGTTGTGGTTCTCGCTGCGCCAGCGCACCGTGCACGTCGAGACCGAGGTCATGCCCGCGCCCGAGGAGAATCGCGAGGCGCTCTACCGCTTCATGCTCGTGAAGAACGCCGAGCTGCGCGAGCTGCACCTCGCGATCGGCCCGGAGGACGGCATCTACCTGGTGACCGAGGTCCCCATCAACGAGGTGACCGTCGAGCGTCTCGACGAGCTGGTGGGCGCCGCGGTCACCTACGTCGACGAGATCTTCCCGACCGCGATGACGATGGGGCTCCCGTCGCTTTACCGGCGTCGACGACGGCCGTGAAGAGACGACCTTGTAGCGTTGGCCCATGGCATTTCAGCTGATCATCATCGGCGGGGGACGCATGGGCTCGGCGCTCGCCGAAGGGCTCGTCAGCGCGGCGTGGTGCCCGCGTGACCAACTCGCGATCATCGAGACGTCGGTGGAGCAGCGCGCGGTGCTGGGCGAGCGACTGGCCGGCGTCGCGGTGCTGGCCTCGCTCGAACTCGAGCACGTCGGCCCGACGACCGGAGCGGTGCTCTGCGTCAAGCCCGACCACGCCGAAGCGGCGGCCCGCCTCGCCGCCGCGACCGGGGTCACGAGGATCCTGTCGGTCGTCGCGGGACTCTCGAGCGCGCGCATCGAAGCGGTCTTCCCCGGGCCGGTCGCCGTCGTGCGCTCGATGCCCAACACCCCGGTGCTCGTGCGAAAGGGTGTCAGCGCCATCGCTGGCGGCGCGCACGTCACCAAGGACGACCTCGACTGGGCCGAGTCGATCCTCGGCGCGGTGGGCACGGTGGTGCGCGTGACCGAGCGCAACATCGACGCGGTGACCGGCCTGTCGGGCTCGATGCCCGCCTACCTGTACCTCGTCGTCGAAGCGTTGATCGACGCCGGGGTCCACCAGGGCCTCACGCGCGACGTGTCGCGCCAACTCGTCGTGGGCACGTTCGAGGGCTCGGCGGCGCTGCTCGAGGCGACGGGCGAGTCGCCCGAGGAGCTCCGCGCCCAGGTGACCTCGCCGGGGGGCACGACCGCGGCAGGACTGCGCATGCTCGAGGGCCGGGCCGTTCGCGCCGCGTTCCTCGAGGCGGTGGCGGCCGCCACCGAGCGCAGCCGCCAATTGGGCCGCTGAGGACCTCTACTAGCGTGGGGCCATGGCGACCCCGCGTCTTCGCACGAGGAAACTCTCCGAACCGACCATCGCGCGTCTGCCCGTCTACCAGCGAATCGCCGAGGGCTGGGCGCGGGGCGGGCTGAACCGCATCGACTCCCAGCAGATCGGCGAACTGGCCGGCGTCACCGCCACCACGGTGCGCCGCGACCTCGCGGGGCTGGGCTCTTTCGGCACCCGTGGCGCCGGCTACGACGTCAAGGTGCTGAGCGAACGCATCGGCGAGGCGCTCGGCCACGACCGCGAGTACGACGTGGTGGTCGTGGGCATTGGCAACCTGGGCCGGGCCCTCGTGAACTCCTCGAACTTCTTGATACGCGGCGCCCGCCTGGCCGCCCTCTACGACGTCGATCCCGAGGTGATCGGCACCCGGGTCGCCGGCCAGGTCGTCCGGCCGCTCTCCGATCCGATCGCGCCCGCCACCGTGGGCGTCATCTGCGTGCCGGCCGCCGCCGCCCAATCGGTCGCCGATCGACTGGTCGGCGCCGACATCCACGCGCTGCTCAACTTCGCGCCCCAGGTGCTCACGGTGCCGATCGGCACCGCCGTGCACTACGTGGACTTCTCGATCGAACTGCAGATCCTGATGTACCACCTCAACAACGGCACCGGGCCGCTGGGCGGCGGCCTCTTGCACTCGCTGGGCATCGCCACGCCCTCCGCGCTTCGTGTCCCGTAACATGGCGAGCGACGAGGAGCCGACGTGGCACTGATTTCCGTGGGCATCGATCACGAGCACGCGTCGCTCGACCTGCTCGAACGCGCGACCGTCGTCGAGCACGAGTGGAGCAAGGTGCTGCGCACGCTGATCAGCCAGCGCAACATCCACGAGGTCGTCTTCGTCTCGACGTGCCTGCGCACCGAGGTGGTCGCGGTGATCGACCGGTTCCACGGCGCGATCGACGAGATCACCCAGACGTGGTCCGAGGTCACGGGTCTCGAGATCGACGAGTTCGCCGACCACCTGACCGTGCACTTCGACCGTGGCGTGGCCAATCACCTCTTCAGCGTCGCCGCCGGTCTGAAGTCGGTCGTGCCCGGTGAGTTCGAGGTCCTGGGCCAACTGCGCCGGGCCCTCGAACTCGCGACCGAAGAGCAGACCGCGGGACCAGAGCTCACCGAGTTGTTCCAACGGGCCATCGGCTCGGGTCGTCGCGTGCGCAGCGAGACCCAGATCGCCCGGGGGACGACGAGCTTCGCCCAGGCGGCGGTGGCGATGGCGACCGAGGAGTTCGGCGTCGACCTCAGTGGGGCGGACGTCGTGGTCATCGGGGCCGGCCAGTTGGCGGGGGGCATCGCGAGGAGCCTGCTTGGCTCCTCGTCGAGACTGCGGCGCCTGACCATCTGCAACCGGACGCGCGAGCGGGCCGAACGGCTTCGTGACGACATCGGCGACGAGCGCGTGACGGTCGCCACCCTCGATGACGTGCCCGAGCGGATCACCGCCGCGCGGCTCGTCGTGGCGGCGATCGAGGTCGCCTCGCCGGTCGTGACGCGCCAGGACCTCGAGCGCTGCCACCAAGAGGTGCTCTTCGTCGATCTGGGGCTGCCGAGGTCCGTCGCGAGCGACCTCTGCGATCTGGGCAACGTCCATCGCGTCGACATCGGCGACCTGCGCGAGCGCGTCGAGCAGGCCCTCGGGGAGCGTCACGAGGCGGTCGACGCCGCGCGCGTCATCGTGAACGACGACGTCGAGAAGTACCTGAACGACCAACGCGCCCGCGGGGCCTCGGCGATCGTCAGCGAACTGCGCGAGCACTTCGACGAGGTGGTCGCCGGTGAGATGGCCCGACGCGAGCACGACCTGGACGACTTGACGCCGGCGCAACGCGAGAGGGTCGCGTCGCTCCTGCGTTCGGTGGTCGCGAAGATCGCCCATCGCCCGACGGTCGCGTTGAAGGAGGCCGCCGGCACCGATCAGGGCCCTCGACTGAGCGAGGCCACGCGCAATCTCTTCGATCTATGAGCGTGCTTCGCCTCGCGACGCGGCGCTCGCCCCTCGCCCTGCGCCAGGCGCACTTCGTGCGTGACCGACTCGCCGCGTCAGGGGTGGCGAGCGAACTGGTGCACATCGAGACCGGCGGCGACCGGCTCGCCGACGCGCCGCTGGAATCGATGGGGGGACAGGGCGTCTTCGCGGTCGAGGTGCAACGGGCGCTGTTGGACGGAACGGCCGACGCGGCGGTGCACAGCGCCAAGGACCTGCCGAGCACGACGCCCGAGGGCCTGGAGCTCGTCTGCGCGCCCGAGCGACGCGACGCGGCCGACGTGCTCGTGGGCCGCTCGCTCGCGGGCCTCGGTCCCGGGGCCACCGTCGCCACCGGCTCGCCTCGTCGTCGCGCGCTCCTGCTCGAGCGCCGGCCGGACCTGCGCATCGTCGGGCTGCGCGGCAACATGGCGACGCGACTGGCCCGGGCGGGCCACGACGGGATCGACGCAGTGGTCGTCGCGGCCGCCGCGCTCGAGCGTCTGGACCAGGAGGGGCTCGCGGCCGAGCGCCTCGACCCCGACTGGTTCGTGCCCCAGGTCGGCCAGGGCGCGCTGGCGCTCGAGGCGCGACGCGACGACCTTGAGGTCCACCGGGTGCTGGCCGCGATCAACGAACCCGACGTCCTGCTGGCGCTGAGTGCGGAACGGGCGTTCCTGCGCGAGCTCGGCGCGGGCTGTTCGATTCCCGCCGGGGCCTACGCGACGTGCCGGGGCGCCACGTTGTCGCTCATCGGCGTCATGCTCGCGCACGACGGGTCGCGAAGCGTCCGCGCGTCGCTCGTGGGCGAGAACCCCTTGGCGCTCGGGCGCGACCTCGCGCGACTGCTGCGCGACGAGATGGACGGCGCCTCGCTGCCGGGATGGGAGCGCTAGGGCGGTGCACGTCGTTCTCACTCGCGAGGTCGGGCGCAACGAGGCGCTCGCCGCGTGGCTGCCCTCGGACGCGAAGGCGAGCGAGGTGCCGCTCACCACCACGCGCTACGTCGACGAGGGAACGGTCGGCGACGAGCTGAGGTCCTCGGGGTCCTACGGCGCGTTCCGCGCGCTGGTGGTGACCAGCGCGCGCGTTGGCCGGTACCTGGCGCTCGCCCGAGGGGCGCTGGCGCCCGACGCGGGGGTCTTCAGCGTGGGTCCGGCGACGACGAGGGTGCTGCACGAACGCGGGATGAAGGTGCACGCCCAGGCGACGGGCGCCGCCCGCGACCTCGCGCTGCAGGTGTCGCGCGGCCCGGTGCTGGTGCTCGGCGCCGCCGCGATGCGCGACGAGCTGGTGGTCGTGCTGGGCGAGCGCGGGATCGACGTCACGGTGATCGCGTGCTACGAGACCGTCCCGTCGCCCCCCGACGAGGACGGGGCGCAGTTGCTGCGCGACGCGCAGGTCGTGCTGATCGGCGCGCCGTCGGCCTGGTCGGTGGCGCGCGCCTTCATTGGCCCCGACACGTGGGTCGTCGTGCCCGGCCCGACGACGGGCGCCGCCGTTCGAGTCCAGCACCAGCGCGTCATCGAGGGCTGGGGTCCCTCGCTGCGCGAACGGCTGGCGGCGCTCTAGGGGCCTCGACCCGGGAGCGGCGGGTGCGTGGCAATAGGCTGGTGACGTGTTTCCCGCCGAACGACCCCGACGCCTGCGCCGCACGCCCGCGCTGCGTCGATTGGTCGCCGAGACGAACCTGGCGCCCCACGACTTCGTGGCGCCGCTCTTCGTCGCCGAGGGTCTGAGTGAGCCGAGTCCGATTCTCTCGCTGCCCGGCCACTTCCTGCACACCGTCTCGTCGCTGTGCGACGAGGTCCGCGCGCTCCAGCGCGCCGGCGTCGGGGGCGTCATCCTGTTCGGGGTCCCCACGACCAAGGACGAGGTCGGCAGCGGCGCCTGGAGCCGCGACGGCGTCGCCCAGGTGGCCCTGCGAGCACTGCGCGACGAGTTCGACGACGACCTCGTGCTGATGGCCGACCTCTGCCTCGACGAGTACACCAGTCACGGTCACTGCGGCGTCGTGCGCCCCGACGGCACCGTCGACAACGACGCGACCATCGAACTCTACGGGAGGGTCGCGGTCGCCCAGGCCGGGGCCGGGGCGTCGGTCGTCGCGCCGAGCGGGATGATGGACGGCCAGGTCGGCGCCATCCGCGCCGCTCTCGACGGCGCCGGATTCGATGAGACGATCATCCTCGCCTACGCCGCCAAGTACGCCAGTGGTCTCTACGGACCCTTTCGCGACGCGGTGGGCGTCGAGATCGCCGACGGCGGGAACCGCCGGGGCTACCAGCAGGACTCGCGCAACCGTCGCGAGGCGCTGCGCGAGGCGCGCGCCGACGTCGCCCAGGGCGCCGACATCGTCATGGTCAAGCCCGCGATGTCGTACCTCGACGTGGTGAGCGACCTGCGACGCGAGCTCGACGTGCCCTTGTGCGCGTATCACGTGAGCGGCGAGTACGCCATGGTGAAGGCCGCCGCCCAGAACGGCTGGATCGACGGCACCGCCGTGGCGATCGAGCAGTTGACGGCCGTGCGCCGGGCCGGTGCCGACTTCGTGCTCACCTACTTCGCGCGCGAAATCGCTGAGGAGCTCGGTCGTTGACGAATCTGAACCAGGCGTGGTTCGACCGCGCCCAAGCGGTCATTCCCGGCGGCGTCGACTCGCCGGTGCGTTCGTTCCGCTCGGTGGGCGGCACACCGTACACGGTCGTGCGCGGGCTCGGCGCCTACGTCGAGGACGTCGAGGGCACGCGGTACCTCGACTTCGTCCAGTCCTACGGCGCGTCGCTACTCGGCCACGCGCACCCCGAGGTCGTCGAGGTGCTGCGCGAGGCCGTGACCCAGGGCACGACGTTCGGCGCTCCGACGCCCGGTGAGGTGCTGCTCGCCGAGGCGATGACCCAACGAGTGACCGGACTCGAACAGGTCCGACTCGTCTCGTCGGGCACCGAAGCGGTCATGAGCGCCGTTCGCCTGGCGCGCGGGGCCACGCGACGCGACAAGATCGTGAAGTTCGACGGCTGCTACCACGGCCACTCCGACGCGCTGCTCGTCGCGGGGGGCAGCGGCGTGGCCCAGATGGGACTGCCCGGCTCGGCGGGGGTGACCGCCGGGGCCGTGGGCGACACCATCGTCGCGCCCTACAACGTCGTGCCCCGACTCGACGAGACGGTCGCCGCGGTGCTCGTGGAGCCGGTGGCGGCGAACATGAACCTGGTCGCTCCGACCGAAGGGTTCCTGGCCGGCCTTCGCGCCGAGTGCGACCGCGTCGGCGCCCTCTTGATCTTCGACGAGGTGATCACGGGATTCCGTCTCGACCTCGCCGGCGCCGAGCAGTACTTCGGGGTCACCCCCGACCTGTGGTGCTTCGGCAAGGTGATCGGCGGCGGCCTGCCGGTGGGGGCCTTCGGCGGTTCGCGCCGGGTGCTCTCGTCGCTCGCGCCGCTCGGGCCGGTGTACCAGGCCGGCACGCTGTCGGGCAACCCGCTCGCGACCGCGGCCGGCGCGAAGGTGCTGAGCCTCGTCGCGCCCGCCGACTACGACGCGCTGGCCGCGCGCGTCGCGTCCTTCGCCGCGCGCCTGACCGAGGCCGTCGAGTCGGCCGGCCTCTACGCCGCCGCCCCGGCCGAGGGTCCGCTGCTCGGCCTCTTCCTCGCGCGCGAGCCCTTCGCCGCGCCGGCCAACTTCGACGAGGTCAAGGTGCTGTGCGAGAACGGGCTGTACCGGCCGTTCTTCCACGCGATGCTCGAGCGCAAGGTGGCGCTGGCGCCGGGCGCCTACGAGATCCTCTTCGTCTCGATGGCGCACAGCGACTCGGACCTCGACTACGCGGTGGAGATGGTGGCCCAGGCCGCCAAGGTCGCGGCTCGATCATGAGTGCGCCGCTTCGCAGCGAGGGTTGGTCGGTACGGCCGAGCTTCGTGCCCCACGGCCCCACGTCGCCAGTGACCCTGTTGAGCGACGAGTCCGGCCTCACGCAACTCGCGGGCGAGCCGGCCGTGGCCTGGCAGACGCCGTGGAGCGAGCTCGCCAACCTGCAACTGGTGCGGTTCTCCAAGGGCATGGCGCTGTTCGCCACCGCCGACGGCGTGCGCTACTGCTGGCGTCATCGCAAGCTCACCGACTACGAAGCGGTGCGCGAGGTGGTCCTCGCCCACGGCGGGACCGTCGAACGGCGCCGGCGCCGCGCCGGCATGCTCGTGGTGGCCATCGTGGTGCTCGCCGCCTCGCTGGCGGGCGGGATCGGGGCGCTGCTCAACCACGGATCGTCTGGGGCCCGCGAGCTCGCCGATGCGCGCGCCGTCAACCTGTCGCTGAAGGACCTGCCGAGCAGCTGGGCGGCGTTCCCCACCGGCGTGGTGTCGCCGCTGTCGGCCATCTTCCCGCCGGCCGACCAGGTGGTGACCTCGTCGACCACGCCGACGACGGCCCCGCCGACCAACTCGGTGTGGGGCCGGGTGTCGTCGCTGTTCCAGCGCTGCATCGGAGTCTCGGCCGCGCGCGACCGGGTCTACGGGGCCGCCGGGCAGATGCCCGACTACCAGGTGTCCTCGAAGATATTCACCTCGCCGCTGGGCGACGTGACGTTGGCGTCCACGACGCAGTACTACAACACCACGACCATGGTGAAGCGCGACACCGCCGAGATGTCCCGGGCGAACTTCGGCTCGTGCTTCGCCACGTCGAACGTGGCGCTGGTCCTCGCGGTGTTCGGCTCGGCCATCCCGACGTCCAACATCGGCGTCGAGTGGCGTCCGCTCACCTTCGTGCGCGGCTGGTCGCGCGGCGGCGTCGCCGAGATCACCCAGCCCGGGGCCACGAGGCCGCTGCACCTGGTGATGGCCGTGATCTCGAGCGGGCACTACGAGGTGACCCTCGGCGCGTTGGTGGCCAAGTGGCCCGAGTCCAAGTCGTTCCTCGCGAACCTCGTCAACACGCTGCTGGCGCGCATGACGTCCTCGTCCTCGACGGCGGTCTAGGAGACCGGTTCGGCCCGCTTGGTCGGCGCGTGCTTCGGCGGACGGCTGAGCACGAAGAAGACCGCGACGCTCGTCGCCACGTAGAGCAGCCACACCGCGCCCTGCAGCACGGTCGGGTGGTCGGCGTAGCCGACGAGCGAGTGCAGGACGTCGCCGAAGTTCGACCCCTCGGTCAGCGCCGAGCTCGAGTTCCACAAGACGTGCGTGCCAAACGGCAGCCAGCCGAGCCCCTGGAGGTTCTGGACGGCGTCGGCCAACAAGCCCGCGGCGAAGAACATCAAGAGGATGCCGAGCACTCGGAAGAACCGGCGCAGGTTCAGCTTCGCGCCGAGGCGGTACATGGCGAAGGCGATGGCGAGCGCGACGAGTAGCCCGAGCGCGGCGCCGATGAGCAAGAGCTTGCCGTGGACCGGGGTGCCCGCCTGACGCGAGCTCGCGAAGATGATGGCGAGCGTGAAGACCATGGTCTCGAGACCTTCCCGGCCCACCGCCTGGAACGCGAGCACGCCCAGTCCCATGCGCGTGCCCTTGGAGAGCGCGACGTCGCTGCGCTCCTGGAGCTCCTTGGACATCGTGCGCGCGTGCTTGTGCATCCAGAACGTCATGGCGGTCAGGAACGACGCGGCGATCACGTAGGTGACGGTCTCGAAGTAGGCCTGGACGTTCGATCCGCTGTACTGCTTGATGAGCAGGTACGCGGCGATCCCCCCGACCAGGATCAGCACGAAGGCCGCCGCCACACCGAGGTACACGTCGCGAAAGTGCTCGCGCTTGTTGATCTGACTGAGGTACGACAACAGGATCGCGACGATGATCGAGGCCTCGATGCCCTCGCGCAGGAAGATGACGAACGTGGGGATCAACGCGTCACCGGGCCGTCGAAGGGCACAAATTCATTGAGTCAGGCTAACGGGCGGACCGAGGTGATGGCCAAGCGCGGGCTCGGCGCCGTCAGTCGGCTGACGTGGCGTCGCCGAGCAGGAGGTGGTAGGCCCGCTCGGGGATCACGTCGGCGAGACGGACGAGGGCGCGGTAGCCCACCTCGGCGGGACCCAGCTTGTCGTTGCGCATCAGGTTGGCCATGATGGTGAGAAGCTCGGTCATCAGGGGCTCGACGCGCATCCCGACCCCGACGCACGCGGTGAGGATCCGGGGTTCGGAGATGATCCGCACGAAGGCGCGCGCCACCTTGTAGTAGTCGCCGTAGGCCTGGTCGAGCCGCTCGTCATAGAGCGCCAGTGCCGAGGCGTCGTTGGCGAGCAACGCCTCGCCCACGACGCCGGCGGCGAGCCGTCCGGTCTCGTAGCCGTAGGCGATGCCCTCGCCGTTGAAGGGGTTCACGGTGCCCGCGGCGTCGCCGATCGTGAGCGTGTTGGCGCCGGTGCGCGGACCGAGCGAGAGCCCCATCGGCAGTCGTCCTCCGGTCGCCGGTCCGCAGCAGCTCTCGTCGTTGAGGCCCCACGCGTCGGCGGTCTGGGCGACGAAGTACTCCTGGAGCTTCGTGGTGTTCACGCCCTTCCACGCGCCGCCGGTCGACAGCAGCCCGACGCCGACGTTGACCCTTCCGTCACCGAGCGGGAAGATCCACCCGTAGCCCGGCACGACGTCGCCCTTGGGGTCGCGGATGTCCAGGTGCGAGTCGATCCACGGCTCGTCGTGTCGCTCGCTCGTGTAGTAGCCGCGAAGCGCCATGCCCATCGGCCACGAGCGGTTGCGCGAAGTGCCGAGCTCGCGGCCCAGCCTCGAGTTCTGACCGTCCGCGACGATGACGTAGCGCCCGCGGATCTCCCCGGTCGCGCCGGTCGACTTCTCGGCGGCGAGCACGCCGCTCGCGCCGAGCAGCCCTCCGTTGGGCGACTGGGTCGGCTCGACGAGCCCGAGCGCCTCGACCCCGTTGACCAGGACCGCGCCGAGTTCCTCGGCGCGCTGGGCGACGAGCCCGTCGAGGTTGAAGCGGGTGATGGTGTAGCCGTAGTTGGGGAAGACCGGGTGGTCGGGCCAGTTCATCTCGAGGGTCGCGCCGAAGCCGAAGGCCCGCAGCCCGTTGTAGCGATGCCCGTTGGCCGCGACCGCGGGCTCGAGGCCCATCTGGGCCAGCTGGTGCACCGAGCGCGGCGTCAGGCCGTCGCCGCAGGTCTTCTCGCGGGGGAACTTCTTCTTCTCGATCAGGCAGACCGACCAGCCCGCTTCGGCGAGCCAGTACGCGCACGCCGATCCACTGGGTCCGGCGCCGACGATCACGCAATCGAAGACGGTCGGCTTTGAAACGATTTCACTCAGGCTTGTCACTCCATCAGCCTAGGTCGTACGACTCTGAACTCGTCTTACGAGAGGGCTCGTGCAGTCTGGTAGAAATGATGTCCGTGGACCAGTACCTACCAATACTGCTGCTCCTGATACTCGGGGTGCTCTTCGGTGGAGGATCGCTCGTTATGTCAGCGTTGGCGGCCCCGCGCAAGCGGCCGACCGACGCCAAACTGGCGCCGTACGAGTGCGGGATCGTACCCGAGATCGAACCGCCGGCGAGGTTCCCGGTCCGCTTCTACCTGGTGGCCATGATCTTCGTGATCTTCGACATCGAGGTCGTCTTCATGTACCCGTTCGCCGTCGTGTTCAACCAGCTCGGGGCGTTCGGGCTCGTCGAAGTACTCGTGTTCTCGGTGACCGTCTTTGGCGCGCTGCTCTTCTTGGTCAGCGAAGGCGCCCTCTCGTGGGGTCCCGTGAAGCACCTCGTCGCGGGCCTGCCGGCCCGGACCAGCTCGTCGACGATCCTGCGCATCGGACACGACTCGGATAGGGCGGCCTAGTAGTGGCACTCGAGGACCTTCAACACAACTTCCTCACCGGACGTCTCGAAGACGTCGTGCGCTGGGCGAGGCGCGCGTCGGTGTGGCCCGCGTCGTTCGGGCTGGCCTGTTGCGCGATCGAGATGATGGCGACCGGGGGTGCGGACTTCGACCTGTCGCGCTTCGGCATGGAGGTCTTTCGCAACTCACCTCGCCAGGCCGACTTGATGATCGTCGCCGGACGGGTCTCGCAGAAGATGGCGCCGGTCCTTCGACAGGTCTACGACCAGATGATGGAGCCCAAGTGGGTCATCTCGATGGGGGTCTGCGCCTCGACCGGGGGACTGTTCAACAACTACGCGATCGTCCAGGGAGTCGACCAGATCGTGCCGGTCGACGTCTACGCGCCGGGTTGCCCGCCGAGCCCCGAGACCTTGATGCACTCGATCCTCACCCTGCACGAGCAGATCCGCACCGGTGAGATCATGAAGCGCCGCGTCGAGGACCGCCCGCTGCACCTCGACGAGACGCAGAACATCTGGACCCCCGAGGTCCCCGTGGCCGTGAGGGTGGGCACGCCGAAGTGATCTCCCTCTCTCCCGCGGCCCCCCCAGGCATCGTGACCAGCGAAGGTCTCGCCGCCGACCTGTGCTGCTTTCCCACCCGCGAGCAGTACTACGCCCTGATCGAATCGTTCAGGGCCGACGGCTTCGAGATGTGCATCGACGTCTGCGCGGTCGACTACCTCGAGCACGCCGATCGCTGGCTACCCGAGGGAGTGCTCGCCACGCGCTTCGAGGTCGTCGTGAACCTGCTGAGCCTTTCGAAGAAGCAGCGCGTGCGCGTGCGCGTCCAGGCGGGCGATGAACGGCCCGAGGTCGACTCGCTCTTCTCGCTCTACCCGGGCACCGAGGCCATGGAACGCGAGGCGTTCGACCTGCTCGGCGTGCTCTTCACCAACCACCCCGACATGACGCGCATCCTGATGCCCGAGGAGTGGGAGGGCCACCCCCTGCGCAAGGACTACGGCGTCGGCAAGGTCCCCGTGCAGTTCAAGGAAGCGCCAGGTCCCCGGTGAGCGATCCCACCGTCCGCACCGCCGAGCGCCTCGAGCTGCTGGCCGCCGAGACCTCCGAAGGCGCCCAAGAGCTCCAGCGCCGCGACGCCACCGCGACCAGCGAACTCGGTCGCGAGGTCGGCGCGGTGCTGCGCATCGACGGCCTGACCCTCGACCCCAACGCGGTCGACTTCGACCGGCGCGACGACGAGACGATGATCATCAACATGGGCCCGTCGCACCCGTCGACCCACGGCGTGCTTCGCCTGATGCTCGAGCTCGACGGCGAGTTCGTCCTGCGCACCAAGCCCGTCATTGGCTACCTGCACACCGGCATGGAGAAGACCGGCGAGGAGCTCAGCTACATCCAGGGCGCGACCAACGTCACCCGGATGGACTACCTGAGCCCGGTGATCAACGAGCTCTGCTACTCGATGGCCGTCGAGAAACTCCTGGACATCGAGGTGCCCGAGCGCGCGGTGTGGATCCGCATGCTGATGAGCGAACTCAACCGCATCTCGTCGCACCTCGTGTGGATGGCGACCAACGGCATGGACCTGGGGTCGTCGTCGATGATGATCTACGGGCTGCGCGAACGCGAGATGATCCTCGCCTTCTTCGAGAAGACCGCCGGGCTGCGCATGAACCTGAACTACGTGCGACCGGGGGGCGTCGCCGCCGACCTGCCCGACGGCTGGCAGGACGACGTGCAGGTGATCTGCGACACGATCTTCGCTCGCACCTTCGAGTACGACCAGCTGCTGACCGGCCAGCCGATCTTTCGCAACCGCATGATCGGCGTCGCGCCGATCACCGCCGAGGAGGCGTTGGCGCTCGGGGTCACCGGTCCGCTGCTGCGCTCGACGGGCGTGCCGTGGGACCTGCGCCGCTCGATGCCCTACCTCGCCTACGACCAGGTCGACTTCGACGTGATCGTCGGGACCTACGGCGACAACTTCGACCGCTACGCCATCCGGCTCAACGAGATCCGCGAATCGATCCGCATCGTGCGCCAGTGCGTCGAGATGATGCCCGGTGGCGACTACCGCAGCCAGGACCCCAAGGTCACCCCGCCGCCGCGCGCGCGCATCGGCGAGTCCATGGAGGCGCTGATCCACCACTTCAAGCTCTTCACCGAGGGCTTCCACGTCCCGTCCGGCGAGGTCTACCTGGCGGTCGAGTCGCCGCGCGGCGAGCTCGGCTGCTACATCGTGGCCGACGGCGGCCCCAAGCCCTACCGGCTCCACGTGCGCGGCCCGAGCTTCGTGAACCTCCAGGCGGTCTCGCTCTTGATGCGCGGCGGCTCGATGTCCGACACGATCACGGTGATCTCCACGATCGACCCGATCATGGGAGAGGTCGACCGATGAGCCACTTTCGCATTGACATCCGCCAGCGCGCCGAAGAGCTCGTCGCGCTCTATCCGAGGGCGCGCTCGGCGATGCTGCCGCTGCTGCACCTCGCCCAGGAACAGGACGGCTATCTGAGCGACGAGGGCATCGCCGAGGTCGCCGAACTGACCGCGACCACGCCGGCCGACGTGCGCGGCACCGCGTCGTTCTACGACATGTTCCACCTCGAGCCCGTCGGCAAGTACGTGGTCGGGGTCTGCACCAACATCGCCTGCCTGCTCGCCGGTGGCGAGGAGATGCTCGAGCACGCCAGCGCCCAGCTCGGCTGCCCGGTCGGGGGCACGTCGTCCGACGGCCTGTTCACGCTCGAGGAAAGCGAGTGCCTGGCCGACTGCAATATCGCGCCCGTCGTGCAGGTGAACCACCGCTTCGTGCGCACCACCACCCCTGAGGCCTTCGACGCCATGATCGAGGACCTGCGCGCGGGGCGGCTCGACCACGACGTGCCCAGCCACGGCATGCTGATCCGCGTGCGACGCAGCAGCGGGCTTCGCGCGCCCCACGCGGAGGTCGCCGAGCAGCGCGCCGTCGCCAAGGAAGCTCGCGAGCAGCGAACGAACCAGGAGACGAAGTAGTGGCCACGCTCAGCGCACCACGGATCGTCTCGTCGAGAGCCGAGTTCGCCGACTCGCACACGCTGACGCGCTACCTCGCGACGGGCGGCTACCGCGCACTGCGCAAGGCCCTGACGATGTTCCCCGAGGCCGTCGCCGCCGAGGTCGACGAGGCCTCGCTGCTCGGACGAGGGGGAGCGGGCTTCCCGGCCGGTCGCAAGTGGTCGATGCTTCGCAAGTCGCACATCTCGTACCTCGTCGTCAACGGTGACGAGTCCGAGCCCGCCACGTTCAAGGACCACTACCTGGTCGAGGGCGACCCCCACCAGTTGGTCGAGGGCGTCATCATCGCGGCCTACGCGCTCCAGGTCACCAGGGCCTTCATCTTCATCCGAGGCGAGTTCGCCCTCGGTCTCGAACGCGTGCAGCAGGCGGTCAACGAGGCCTACGACCACGGGGCGCTCGGCTCCAAGATCTTCGCCACGGACTTCTCGCTCGACATCGTCGTGCACCCGGGCGCCGGCGCCTACATCTGCGGCGAGGAGACGGCGCTGATCGAGGCCCTCGAGGGCAAGCGCGGCTTTCCGCGCATCAAGCCCCCGTTCTTCCCCGCGGTCACCGGCCTCTACGGCGAGCCCACCGTGGTGAACAACGTCGAGACCATGTCGAACCTGCCCTGGATCGTCGAGAACGGCGGCGCGGCGTTCGCGGCGCTCGGCGGTGGACGCTCGACCGGCACGCGCCTGTTCGCCCTCGCCGGAAGGGTCAAGAATCCAGGCGTCTACGAGATCGAGATGGTGAAGAACACCTTCCGCGACCTCATCTACGACCCCCAGCTCGGCGGCGGGGTGATTGGCGACCGGGCGATCAAGGCCATCATCCCCGGCGGCGTGTCGGCCCCGTGGTTCGGTCCCGAACTGCTCGACCTCCCACTCGGCCAGGACGAGGTCGCCGAGAAGGGTTCGATGCTCGGATCGGGGTCGATCGTCGTGATGGACGACACGACGTGCGTCGTGCGCGCGGCGTGGCGGATCACCAAGTTCTTCTCCCGAGAGTCCTGCGGCCAGTGCACGCCGTGTCGCGAAGGCTCTGGATGGATCGAGCGCGTGATGTACCGCCTCGAGCACGGCGGGGGCCGCATGGAGGACATCGACCTCCTGCTCGACCTCTGTGACAACATCGCGCCCGGGCTCACCTGGCCGCCCCAGCAGACGACCATCTGCGTGCTGGGTCCCTCGATCCCCTCGTCGGTGCACTCGGCGATCCAGATGTTCCGCGACGACTTCGTCGCCCACGTGCGACACGGAGGCTGCCCCCATGACTGACGTCATCCGCACCACCGTCACGATCACCCTCAACGGTCGGTCCGTCGAGGCCCAGCCCGGCGAGCTGTTGATCGAGGCCGCCGAACGGGCCGGCACGTATATCCCGCGGTTCTGCTATCACCCGCGCATGGAGCCCGTCGGCGTCTGTCGGATGTGCCTCGTCGAGGTCGACAGCCCTCGCGGGGCCACCCTGCAGCCGGCGTGCTACCTGAAGGTCAACGACGGCATGAACGTGGTGACCGATTCCGAGAAGGTGAAGAAGGCCCAGGACGGGGTGATCGAGTTCCTGCTGGCGAACCATCCGCTCGACTGCCCGGTGTGCGACAAGGGCGGCGAGTGCCCGCTCCAGGACCAGACCCTGGCCCACGGATCGGGCGAGACCCGTTTCGTCGAGGAGAAGCGCCACTTCGTCAAGCCCGTCGAGATCGGCGAACTGGTCCTGCTCGACCGCGAGCGCTGCATTCAGTGCGCTCGCTGCACCAGGTTCGCGAGCGAGGTCGCGGGTGACGCCCAGATCGCCTTCGCCGGTCGGGGCGACCTGCTCGAGGTCGCCCCGTCACCGACCCAGCCGTTCGACTCGGTCTTCTCGGGCAACACCGTGCAGATCTGCCCCGTCGGCGCCCTGACCGCCACGCCGTATCGCTTCAGCGCGCGACCCTGGGACCTCGAACAGGTCGAGAGCACCTGCACGACGTGCTCGGTGGGATGTCGCGTCGCGGTGCAGTCCTCGGGTAACCGACTGTCGCGGGTGCTCGGCGTGGACAGCGATCCCGTGAACCACGGCTGGCTGTGCGACAAGGGACGGTTCGCCCTCGACTCGATCGACGGCAACGAGGACTCGACCGATCCGCTGAACGCGGCGACTCGCATCACCGAGCCGATGGTCCGACGCGACGGGGTCCTGAGCTCCGTGAGTTGGGGTGAGGCGCTCGGCGAGGCCGCGAAACTGCTGCGCGAGGCCGCGAGCACGCCCAACGGCGTCGGGGCGATCGGGGGAGCGGCACTCACCAACGAGGGCGCCTTCGCCTGGGAGCGGTTCCTGCGGGGCGTGCTCGGCACCGAGAACATCGACGCCCAGTACGGCGACGGACTCGACGCCGCGCTGCTCCAGGCGCTGCCCAAGGCGACCATCGACGAGGCCGCCAGCGCGGCCACCGTCGTGACCCTGACCGGCGACCTGCGCGAGGAACTACCCATCTTGTTCCTGCGGCTGCGCGAGAGCGCGGTGCGTTACCACCGTTCGATCGTGGAGCTGGCCTTCGGGGCCAGCGCGCTGCGCTCGGTCGCGCGCGTGACGCTGCCCGTGCGACCCGGCGAGGCGCACCTCGTCGCCCAGGCGCTGGCCAAGAGCGGCCCGGGCGTACCGCCAGGCGTCGCCTTCGGCGAGGCCGAACTCCTCGAGGCCCGTCGTCTCATCGGCGAGAGCGGCGACGGCGTCGTCTTCGTGGTCGGACGTCCCAACGTCGCCGAGGGCGCCGGCGTGCTCGAGACGGCGCTGCGCCACCTGGCCGAGCGCTTCCCCCAAGCGAAATTCCTTCCCGTGCTTCGCCGCTCGAACGTCAACGGGGCCCTCGACATGGGGCTCGGCCCGCGACTACGTCCGGGACGGGGCTTCGCGGCCGAGGTCGAGGGCCGCGACGCCCTCGAGCAGCTCGGGGCCGTACGTGGCGGCGAACAGCGCGCACTGTTGCTGCTGGGAGGATGCCTGCTCGGCAACGTGCTGGACGTCGCGGGCGCCCGAGAGGCGCTCGACAAGGCCGACGTCGTCGTCGTGACGGGTCACGGCGGAGCATCCCTCGCCTACGCGAACGTGGTCCTTCCGGCCGCGGTGCAGCACGAACGACTTGGCACCGTCACCAACATCGAGGGCCGCGTCACCGCGGTGGCCCCCAAGATCGTGGCACCCGGTTCGGCGTGGCCCGACGTGGCGATCGCGGCGGAGCTGGCCGAGGAGTTCGGCCAGAGCATCGGCCTGACGTCGGTCGAGCAGGCCGCCCGGGCCATCGAGGAGACGACGGGCTACCCGGCCCTGTCGGTGATGAACGACGCGACGACCGACGGCATCGTGGTCGGACGGACCAGCGAGCGATCGCCGCGCCGGCCCCTGGACCCGATGGCCTTTCCCGGCATTCGCTCCACCGAGACGGTGGGACTCGGCACCCGCGTCGGGGCGACCGCCCTCGACGGCGCTACCTCGAGCCCCGCGCCCAGTGGCGCGACCCTCGCCGAGGCCAGGGCCGGACGCGGGGTCGACGTGCCCCTCGCGGACGCCTACTCGCTGCGCGTGAACCTCAGTCGACGTCTCTACGACAACGGGATCGCCGTGCAGGGCTCGCCCGCGCTGCACAACCTGAGGGCCGTCACCACGCTGCGCCTGAACCACTTCGACATCGACCGCCTCGGAGTCGCGACCGGCGACCAGGTGAACGTGATCGGACCACGCGGCCAGGTGCGCCTGCCCGTCGCGCTCGACGACGCGGTGCCGCGCGGCACGACCGAGATCGCCTTCGGTTCGCTCGACGAGTCGGGCGCCGACGTAATCCGTCCGATCCTCGACGGTGAGCGGGTCATCGCCCAAGTGCGTCTGGAGACGAAGTGAGCTGGCTGGCCTCGGTCGACCCGCTCTTCGCCCACGGCGTGACCTGGGTCGTGTTGCTGATCGTCGCGATCAAGGTCATCGCGGGCTTCTCGATGCTGATGGGCGGGGTCATCTTGATGATCTGGTTCGAGCGCAAGGCCATCTCGGACATGCAGAGCCGCATCGGGCCCCAGCGCTGGGGCCCCTTCGGACTGCTCCAGACCCTCGCCGACGGGATCAAGCTCATCTTGAAGGAAGACCTGATCCCGGCCGAGGCGGACCGCTTCGTCTTCAAGCTGGCGCCGTACCTGGTACTGCTGCCGGCCCTCGTGACCTTCGCGATCATCCCGATCGGTGGCACGCTCACCATCGCGGGCCATCCCGTGATGCTCCAGGTCGTCAACCCGCCCATGGGCATCTTGTTGATGCTGGCGATGTCGGGCATCTCGGTCTACGGCGTGATGCTCGCGGGTTGGGCGTCGGGCTCGAAGTACCCGCTGCTCTCCGCGGTGCGCGCGAGCGCCCAGATGATCAGTTACGAGGCGGCCCTGGGCATGACCATCGTGACGATCGTGCTCGCGACGGGCTCGCTGTCGGTGCACAACATCGTGGCCGCCCAGGCCGGGGGCATCTGGCACTGGAACATCATCCGACTCGGCTTCGTGCCGTTCGCCGTGTTCGTCATCGCCATCACCGCCGAGCTCAACCGGCCGCCCTTCGACGTCGTCGAGGCCGAGAGCGAGCTCGTCGGCGGGTTCCACACCGAGTACTCGTCGTTCCGGTTCGCCATCTTCTTCCTCGCCGAGTACATGAACACCATCACCATGTCCGCGATCATCGTGACGCTGTTCCTCGGCGGGCCGGCCGGCTGGATCCCGAACGTGTCGCACCTGCGCTGGGTGTTCCCGATCGCGTGGTTCCTCGTCAAGACCGTGGGCTTCGCCTTCTGCTACATCTGGTTCCGCGCCTCGCTGCCGCGCTTCCGCTACGACCAGCTCATGGACCTCGGATGGAAGCGACTCATCCCGCTCAGCCTCGGCTGGATGCTGATCGTGGCCGGCTTCCTCGTCGCCAAGGGCTGGGGCTTCATGATGGCCGCCGCGGTGCTGCTGGCCTGGACGGTCCTGTCGCGGGCGTTCGACCTCGGCCAGACCCGCGAATCCGGCGTCGACGCGGTCTTGCCGGTCGTGGGCGAGCGACCCCTGCCCGGCCAGGTGCTGCGCTCGATGACCGATGAGGAGGAGGGCTAGTGGCGAGTCCCCTGAGTTTCTTCGGCGGCTTCAAGTTGACCCTGGCGCACCTCGTTCGCCCCACCGTCACGACGAGCTACCCCATGTCCAAGCGTCCCAAGCAGCCCCGCCAGCACGGACGCCACGTGTTGAACCGCTACGAGGACGGCATGGAGAAGTGCATCGGCTGCGAGCTGTGCGCGGGCGTCTGCCCGGTCAACTGCATCTACGTGCGCGGCCTCGACAACCCGCCCGACCACCCGGTCAGCCCCGGCGAGCGCTACGGCTACGTCTACGAGATCAACTACCTGCGCTGCATCCACTGCGACCTCTGCGTCGAGGCGTGCCCCACCCAGGCCATCACCGAGTCCAAGATGTTCGAGTTCTCCTTCACCAACCGCGCCGACGCGATCTACACCAAGGCCGAACTGCTCGTCGACGACCAGGGCTTCCCCCAGCGCCTGCCCTGGGAGGACTGGCGTGAGGGCGAGGCGGCGATGACCGGCGGTTGGATGCGCGCCACGTCGCCCTCCGGCGACGCCTCCTACGAGGGCGTCGTGCAGTGGGCCGGCGACCTCGGGGTCGGCGTGCGGGCTCCCGAGGCCGGCCAGTCGGACAACCGCGACGACGAGGCGACCGGCTCGAAGCAGATCCGCAGCGTCTTCCCCCGCCACCTCGAGCCCCAGGACGTGCCGCTCGACCTGCGCGGACTGGCCGGCGCGATGAACAAGGCGCGCGCCAAGATGGCGCGCCTGCGCCGGAGCCGATCATGACCGCCGCCGCCACCGCCTTCGCGGTCCCGAGTGTCCTGGTCTTCTTCACCTCGGCGACGCTGATCGTCGTCGGCGCGACGGGTGTGATCTCGCTGAAGAACCCGGTGCACGCGGCGCTCAGTCTGATCATGACGCTCTTCGGTGTGGCCGTGGCCTTCGTCGCCCAGTCGGCCGACTTCCTCGCCGCGGTGCAGATCATCGTCTACGCCGGGGCCATCGTCGTGCTCTTCCTCTTCGTGATCATGTTCCTCGGCGTCGACCGCCGCGAGCAGGTCAGCGTCGAGCCCCTCGTCGGCCAGCGGGCCTTCGCCGCGGCCGGCGTGGTGATCACCGTGGCCGGCCTGATCACCCTGATGGCCAGGTCCCACTGGGTCACCGGCGCGATGTCGGTGTCCAACGGCGGCGTGCCGATCGCCACGGGCCAGGGCAACGTGAAGGAGCTGGGCACGGCGGTCTTCACGACGTACCTCTTCGCCTTCGAGGCGACCGCGGCGCTGCTGATCATCGCCGTCGTGGGCGCGGTGCTGCTCGCACGGCGCGAACGGACGAACCAGGGCGAGGAGACCGGCTCGTGAACGTCCCCGCCGCCTGGTACCTCGTGCTCGCCGCCCTGCTCTTCGGGATCGGGGCCTACGGACTCTTGACGCGACGCAGCGCCCTGATCATGTTCATGTGCGTCGAGCTGATGCTGAACGCGGTCAACCTCACGTTCGTCACGTTCTCTCGCACGCTCAGCGACATCAGCGGCCAGGCCATCGTCTTCTTCGTGATGGTCGTGGCCGCCGCGGAGGTCACGGTCGGGCTCGGCATCGTGGTGGCGGTCTTCCGTCGCCGTTCATCGACGTCGGTGGACGAACTGTCGGAGCTGAAGGGCTGAGATGGCACACGTCGCGACACTGATAGTGCTCTTCCCGCTGGCCGGCTTCCTCCTCGTGCTCTTGAACGGTCGCAACATGAGCGAGAAGCAGATCGGCGCCGTGGGCACCGGCGCCGTGGCGGCGAGCTTCCTCGTCTCGCTCATCAGCTTCTTCATGCTGCTGAGCCACTCCTCGCGCGAGGTGACGGTCAGGCTCTTCGACTGGCTGAGCGTCGGGACCCTGCACGTGCCCGCCGCGCTGCTGGTCGACCCGCTCTCGATCACGATGAGCCTCTTCGTGACGGGCATCTCGGCGCTGATCCACCTCTACTCGATGGGCTACATGCACGGGGAGAAGGACTACCGCAAGTTCTTCTCGTACCTGAACCTGTTCGTCTTCTCGATGCTCGTGCTCGTGCTGGCCAACAACCTCGTGCTGACCTTCGTGGGTTGGGAGGGCGTGGGGCTCTGCTCGTACTGGCTCATCAGCTACTACTTCGACCGCGACTCGGCCGCCTCGGCGGGCAAGAAGGCCTTCATCTACAACCGCGTCGGCGACCTCGGCCTGCTGATCGCGATGTTCCTGCTGTTCAACCACACCGGCACCCTGACCTACCTCGACGTCTTTTCCAAGACCGGCACGCTGTCGCCCACCATCGCCACGCTGACGGTCCTCGCCCTGCTGCTCGCCGCCACCGGCAAGAGCGCCCAGATCCCGCTCTTCAACTGGCTGCCCGACGCGATGGAGGGCCCGACCCCCGTGTCGGCGCTGATCCACGCCGCGACCATGGTCACGGCCGGGGTGTATCTGCTCGTGCGCATGTCGCCGGTGCTGGCGATGTCGTCCTCGGGGCGGATGTCCATCGCGGTGATCGGGGGCGCGACCGCCTTCGTTGCCGCGACGATCGCCACGTCGCAAAAGGACATCAAGAAGGTACTCGCCTTCTCCACGGTCTCCCAGATCGGCTACATGGTGCTGGCGGTCGGCGTCGGGGCCTATTCGGCGGCGATCTTCCTGATGATCAGCCACGCCTTCTTCAAGGCGCTGCTCTTCCTCGGTTCGGGCTCGGTCATCCACTCTCTGAACGGCGAGCAGGACCTGCGCCTGATGGGCGGGTTGAAGAAGTACCTGCCGCTGACGTTCCCCACGTTCCTCGTGGGCTGGCTGACGATTTCGGGCGTCCCGCCCTTCGCCGGGTTCTGGTCCAAGGGCGACGTGCTGACCAACGTCTTCGAGCACAACAAGCCGCTCTGGGCGCTCGGGGTGCTGACCGCGATCCTCACCGCCTACTACATGAGCCGCCTGTTCGTGCTGACGTTCCGCGGCACCGAGCGCTTCCGCGAGGTCACCCAGGGCCACGACCCCCACGAGTCGCCCTGGGTCATGACCGCGCCGTTGATCGTGCTGGCCGTGCTCTCGGTGCTCGGGGGAGTCCTCGACCTGCCGTGGGTGCACCACAACTCGCTCGCCGGGTTCCTCGAGCCGACCTTTGGCTACGTGGCGGCGGGGGGCCACGCCGGCACCCTCGCCCAGTGGGGTCTCGCGCTCGTGGACGTCGCGGCCGCGGTGCTGGGCCTGCTCGCCGCCTTCTCGATCTGGCGCGGCGTGACGAGCTCGGCCCGCTACGAATCTGCGTTCCTCGAGCACGTCTGGCGCTGGGATGACTTCTACGACGCCACGATCGGACGTCCACTCGCTCGCGCCGCGCAGTTCTCCGACGACGTCGTCGAGGCCCAGGTGATCGACGGGGCCGTCGGCGCCGTCGCGCTCGGGGTGGCGCGCAGCGGCGAGGGCCTGCGCAAGGTCCAGTCGGGCTTCGTGCGCCACTACGCCCTCGCGACCGTGCTCGGCCTCGCGGTCATCGTCGTCTATCTCGTGGCGAGGGTCGGTTAGTCGTGCACTCGTCTCTGTGGATCGCCGTGCTGCTGCTCGTGCCGCTCGTCGGCGCGGCGCTGGCGCTGCTCACGCGCAAGACCGAGGGCCGCGCCTACGTGGTGGCGGTCGCGGCCGCGTCGATCGAGATGGCCGTCTCGCTGGTCGTGGCACTGCTCTACAACAACCACCTCGCCCACGCGGCGACCTTCGACTTCTACACCCGACACGTGCTCTCGGCGCCGCTGGGCCTCGCCTACGACGTCGGGATCGACGGGATCTCGCTGCTGATGGTGGTGCTGACCTCGCTCGTGGTGCTGCTGGCGCTGCTCGGCGCGCGCGACCGTCGCCGCGAGCCGGCGTTCGTGGGCTGGCTCTTGCTGCTGACCTGCTTCACGATGGGCAGCTTCGTCGCGCACGACCTGCTCGAGTTCTTCATCTTCTTCGAGCTCACCCTCATCCCGTGCTACTTCATCATCGGCCAGTGGGGCGGCGCGCAGCGTTCGCGCGCCGCGATGAAGTTCTTCATCTACACCTTCGCGGGCTCGGCCTCGCTGCTGGTGGGCATCTTGTACCTCGGCTTCACCCATCAGCACCAGCCCGGCGGTGGAGAGCTCACCTTCGGCTACGGTGCGCTGTCCTCGACGGCCATGAGCCACGGGACCGCGGTCTGGCTGTTCATCGCCTTCGCCGTCGCCTTCGCGGTCAAGTCGCCCATCTGGCCCCTGCACACCTGGTCGCCGCTGACCTACGCCGAGGCCCCGACGGCCGGCTCGATCGAGCTCTCCGCGCTGCTCGCCAAGCTCGGCACCTACGGACTGCTGCGCTTCGCGGTCGGGCTGTTCCCCCTGGCGCTGTCGACGATGCGCCCGGCGCTCTTGACCCTCGCGGTGGTGGGGATCCTCTACGGCTCGGCGCTCGCCTGCGTCACGTCCGACCTCAAGCGGCTCGTCGCGTACTCGTCGCTCGCCCAGATCGGCTTCATCACGCTGGGCGTGATGTCGGGCTCGCAGATCGCCACCGTCGGCGCCGTGCTGTTGATGTTCAACCACGGGGTCATCACGATCGGCTTCTTCCTCATCATTGGCTTCCTCGAGCAGCGTCGCGCCAGCATCACGGTGCGCGACTTCACGGGACTGCAGGGACCGGCCCCGGTGCTGGCGGCGCTCTTCACGGTCGTGATGCTCGCCTCGATCGGCCTGCCGGGGCTGTCGGGCTTCGTGAGCGAGTTCCTCATCCTCCTCGGCACGTTCGCGACCCACGCCTGGTGGGCGGTGTTCGCCTCGATCGGCGTGGTCGCCGCCGCGCTCTACCTGCTCTGGGCCTACCAGCGGGTCTTCCACGGCCGCGCCGAGGGCGCCAACCTCGAGATCACCGACGCCACGTCCAAAGAGCGCTGGGTGCTCGTTCCCGTCGTCGTGCTGATCGTCGCGCTGGGCGTCTTCCCCAAGCCCGTGCTTGACCGGATCTCGCCCTCGGTGCAGCAGCTGATCGAGCACACCACCGTGAACGGGGTGACCAAGTGAACCTCGTGATCCCCTCGATCCACTACCTCGCCATACTGCCGGTGCTGATCTTCTTCGGCGCGGCGCTCGTGCTGACGCTGGCGACCGCGCTCGTGAAGTCCAAGGTGCCGCTGTGGGTCGCGACGGCGACGGTCGTCGCGACGGCGCTCGCGAGCATCGTGGTCAACTACTTCCAGTGGCGCAACGTCGCCCACGCCGGGGCGAGCACGACGATCGCCCACGCCATCGTGCTCGACGACTTCTCGGTCATCGCGTCGGCGGTCATCGCGCTGAGCCTCTTGATGTCGGCGCTGGTCGCGCACGACTGGGCGCTTCGCGAGCGCGTCGCGGGCGTCGAGTTCCACATCCTGGCGCTCGCCTCGAGTGGCGGCGCCCTGCTCATGACCCAGGCCAACGACCTGGTCGTGATCTTCCTCGGCCTCGAGATCCTCTCGATCGGGCTCTACGTGCTCGTCGCCTTCGACCGCCACCGCGCCACGTCGGCCGAGGCCGCGCTGAAGTACTTCCTGCTCGGCAGCTTCGCGTCGGCGATCTTCATCTACGGCGCGGCCCTCGTGTACGGCGCGACGGGCTCGGCGAACCTGACGTCGATCTCGTACTTCCTCGGCTCGAACGTGCTGCTGCGACCGGCCCTGCTCTACGCCGGCGGCGCGCTGCTGCTGGTGGGCTTCGCCTTCAAGATCGCCGCCGTGCCCTTCCACCTGTGGTCGCCCGACGTCTACGAGGGCGCCCCGACGCCGGTGACCGGCTTCATGGCCTCGATCGTCAAGGTCGGCGCCTTCGCGGCGCTGGTGCGCGTGTTGATCTCGGCGCTCGGCACCCAGCTCGACACCTGGCGCCCGATCCTGTGGATGCTCGTGGCCCTCACGACCATCGTCGGCGCGACGCTGGCGCTGGTGCAGCGCAACGCCAAGCGCATGCTGGCGTACTCGTCGATCAACCACGCCGGGTTCATCCTGCTCGGCGTCTGGGCCGGCACCATCCGCGGCACCGCCGCGACGCTCTTCTACGTCATGACCTACGCCCCGATCGTGGTGGCGACGTTCGCCGTCGTGACCCTGGTGGGCGGTCGCGGTGACGATCACCACTCGGTCGACCGCTACCGGGGCCTCGCGCGTCGCCAGCCCTGGCTCGGCGCGGCGATGGCGGTGCTGCTGCTCAGCCAGCTCGGGGCGCCGCTGACGACCGGCTTCTACGCCAAGTTCACGGTGCTGGCGTCGGTGGTCGACGCCGGCGGCGGCGCGCTGGCGCTGATCGCGCTGCTCAGCGCCGCGGTGGCCGCCGTGTTCTACCTGCGTTGGACGCTGGCGCTCTACGCCGAGGACGACCTCGAGGCGGCGAGGATCGCCGTGCCGCGCTCGACGGGCGCCGTGATCGGCTTCGGGGTGCTGGTGACCCTGGTGTTCGGCGTGTGGCCCGGGCCCCTCGCCACGCTCGCCCAGCACGCCACGGTCCTGTTCACCCCGTGAGCCTCGTCGCCATCGCGACGTGCGCGGGCGAGGACGTCGACCTCGACTCGCCGATCCTGCTCGAGGCCCTCGGCCGCGAGGGGATCGACGCGCGGCTGGCGGTCTGGGACGATCCCGCGGTCGACTGGGACGGCTTCGACCTGGTCGTGGTGCGTTCGACCTGGGACTACGCCCCTCGACGGGCGCAGTTCCTCGACTGGGCGCGGTCGGTGGCGCGCCTCGCCAATCCCCACCCCGTGATCGAGTACTCGAGCGACAAGCACTACCTCGCGGACCTCGCGGCACGCGGGCACGCGGTCGTCGCCACCCGCTTCGTCGACGTGGGCGACGAGCCGGTCCTGCCCGACGTCGACTTCGTGGTGAAGCCCAGCGTGGGGGCCGGGTCGATCGACGCCGACCGGTACCGGCCCGACGAACGAGAGCGCGCCAGGGCGCACGTGGCGCGACTGCACGCGAGCGGCCGCGACGCGATGGTCCAGCCCTACGTCGACTCGGTCGACGAGCTGGGCGAGCGGGCCCTCGTGTTCATCGACGGGTCGTTCTCCCACGCCATGACCAAGGCCGCGATGCTGAACGTCGCCGCGCACGAGCGCGACTCGCTGTTTCGCCGCGAGCAGATGAGCCGTGCACTGGGCGAACCCGACGCGGTCGCCTTCGCCCAGCGCGTGCTCGACGGCCTGGCGTTCGACGACCTGCTCTACGCGCGCGTCGACCTCGTGCGCACGCGCGAGGGGTGGGCGGTCATGGAGCTCGAGCTGGTCGAGCCGTCGCTCTTCCTCGGCTTCGACGACGAGGCGCCGTCGCGTCTGGCGCGCGCGATCAAGGGTCGCCTGCGCTGAACCGGAGGTGACCGGGCCGTGGACTCTGTCGGCGGCCGCTCCACGGCGTCGGCGCCGTAGGCTCGGCTTCGACGCAAGTGAAGGAGTCGCCGTGGCGGACTACCGATTCGTACTGAGCGAGCGAGCGGGTGACACGATCACCATCTGGTTGAATCGACCGGACCAGCTCAACGTCCTGTCGCTCGCGCTGATGGAGGAGATGACCCGGGCCTTCGTCGACGCCGGCGAGAGCGACGCGACCGGGGTGGTCTTGGCCGCCAAGGGCCGGTTGTTCAGCGCGGGCCACGACTTCGCCGAGATGCATGGTCAGGACCTGGGAAGCGTCCGCCACCTGTTCGCCGTGTGCACGACGATGATGGAGACCATCCAGTCCATTCCCCAACCGGTCGTGGCACGCGTGCACGCCCTGGCGACGGGCGCGGGATGCCAGCTGGTCGCCTCCGCCGACCTCGCGGTCGCGAGCGAGGGGGCCTCCTTCTGCACCCCGGGCGGCAGGGGCGGACTGTTCTGCACGACGCCGATGGTCGCCGTGGGCCGCTCCATCGGGCGCAAGCGGGCCCTCGAGATGGCGATGAGCGGCGACCCAATCGACGCGCGAACGGCGGTGGCCTGGGGGCTCGTCAACCAGGTCGTGACGGCGTCCGAGCTCGACGAGGCGACCGCCGCGATGATCCGGCGCGTGACCAGAGGCAGCGCCGCGTCCAAGGCCATCGGCAAGCGGGCCTTCTACGCCCAGATCGACATGGACCAGTCCCGGGCCTACGCCTACGCCGCGGAGGTCATGGCCGCCGCCAGCCTGATCCCCGACGCCCAGGAGGGGATCGCCGCGTTCATCGAGAAGCGCGCTCCCCAGTGGGGTCGCGACGGACGAGACGTCGACTCGCCGCACGTCACCTGATTCCTCGGGCGCGGGGCCGAGGCGCACGACGTCCTCCCGGTTCTCGCGCCGGATCGTCCCGTTGAGGACCGGCCAGGCGAACCGCTGGGACTTTCGACCCTTCCCGCCGAAGCTTCAGCCGAGGCAAGATCGAGGCATGGGCACCGGATCTCCACGTCACCACCGCAATTGGCGCGAGATGACGCCGCTGCAGAAGATCGTTTCGATCGCGATGGCCGTCATTCAACTCTCCATGGCCGCCGCCGCGTGGCGCGACCTCGCCCGCCGTCCGGGCGAGCAGGTTCGAGGGCCGAAGTGGCGCTGGGCCCTGGTGATCGGCCTCAACTTCTTCGGTCCGATCGCCTACTTCCGTCGGGGACGAATCCAGGTACCGGCCGCTCACGTCGAATGATCGCATGGTCGGGTTGAACCAGACCACGACCGCGTGCGGCCAGGCGTACGGTGAGGGGAGTGGCCGATGACCAAGCGAGGAGGCGCAATGGGGCGCGTGGGCAGGGCGGTGCTGATAGTGGCCGGGGCGCTCGTGCTGCTGGTCGGCTTCGCGATAACGGCCGGTGGGGGGACGCTGCTCTGGGCCAACGCCACGCAGCGCGACGCCGCCGGCTTCTTCACCACCTCGCGCCAACAGTTCGTCACGTCGGGCAGCGCCCTGACGTCGGCGCTCGACTTCGGTTCGAGTCCGGGACCGAGTGACCTGTTCCTCCACCACCACCTCGGCACGATCAGGATCAGGGCCTCGGTGCTCGGCGGCGCGGCCACGTTCGTCGGCATCGCGCCGAGCGCCAGCGTCGACCAGTACCTGACCAACGTCGCCCACAGCCGGGTCACCAGCGTGGACCTCTTCCCGTTCCAGGCGCACTACCGTGACTACGGTGGCACGGCCCCGGCGAGCCCGCCCGTCGCCGAGAAGATCTGGGCCGCATCCGCCTCTGGTCCGGGGACCCGGTCGCTCACCTGGCCCACCGAGCAGGGCCGGTGGACCGTCGTGGTGATGCGCGCCGACGGCCAGCGCGGCGTCGTGGCCCTCGTCTCGATCGGGGCCAAGGCCGGATGGGTCCAGCCGCTCGGCGTCGGTCTGATCATCGGGGGCGTCATCCTGCTCATGCTCGGCGCCCTGATGTTCGTCTTTGGGATCATCGGGCTGACCCGTCGCCGCGAACGAGAGGGGGAGGTCCCCGGCGCCACGCCGAGCGCACCCGGCGAGGGACCGGTCCGGCTTCCGGTGGCGGGCTCGTACCCGGCCCGCCTCGACGCGACGCTGGACAGTCCGCTCAGCCGTTGGCTGTGGATCGTGAAGGGGTTCCTCGCCATCCCGCACTTCGCCATCCTCGTGGTCCTGTGGATGGCGCTGGTGCCGGTGTCGATCTTCGCGGGCTTCTCGATCCTCTTCACCGGCCGCTACCCGCGCAGCCTGTTCGACTTCAGCGTCGGCGTGCTGCGCTGGACGTGGCGGGTCACCTTCTACACCTTTGGCGCCTTCGGGACCGACCGCTATCCGCCGTTCAGCCTCGACCCCGTCGCGGGGTACCCGGCGGAGTTCACCGTCGACTACCCCGAGCACCTGTCGCGCGGGCTCGTGCTGGTGAAGTGGTGGCTGCTCGCCATCCCGCAGTACATCGTGGTCGGGATCTTCGTCGGAGGTTCGTGGGGGCTGAGTCGTCAGTGGAATCACTCTTGGCTGTTCTCGGCCGGTGGCGGGCTCATCAGCCTGCTGGCCTTCGTCGCCGCGGTCATCCTCCTGGTGCAGGGACGGTACCCGGCGCACCTGTTCGACTTCATCATGGGCATGAACCGCTGGTGCTACCGGGTGTTCGCCTACGTCCTGCTCTTGCGCGACGAGTACCCACCCTTCCGCTTCGACGCGGGCGGAGCCGACCCCGGATGGCCGGTCGTCGAGCCGCCCCCGGCGCCGAGCCCGCCCAATCCGCCCAGCCTCGGAACCCTCGACCAGGTCCCCTAGCGGACCTGGTCGCGCCCGACCTTCTTCGCCGCCTCGAGCACCTCGTCGGGCACCACCGTGCCGGGGCGGTTGGAGGGGTCGCTGGTGAGAAAGCGTCCGAGCACCGGCAGTTCGGTGAGCGACTCGGCGCGCAGCACCGCGGCGGCGACCGGGACGAAGCTCTCGGCGGCGGGGTAGACGAGGTAGCGCGGCAGCCAGGTGGGGTGGTACTTGGAGTTGAAGGTCCACAGCGACTCGATGGGCAAGATGCCCGAGAGCCGCTTCAGGGCCCAGCGCTCGACGCGGGTGAAGGCGCCCTCGCCGCGCTCGCCTTCGAGCACCGAGCGGAAGGCCGCGAAGTTCATGCTGAGTCCCCGCGCGCCCTGCTCGCGCAGGTGCTCGATCGTCGAGCAGAGGGCGAAGTCGATCAGGCCGTTGGGGTGCTCGCCGGGGTCGCGGCGCATCAGGTCGAGCGAGTACCCGTTGATGGCCGGCGAGGGCACGAACTGACAGACCGCGGCCGGCTTGCCGTCGGGACCGTGCACCAGGGTGAGCAGCAGTCCCTTGTCCTTGGGGTTGAACAGCCGCCCGAGCATCATGGAGAAGCCGCGCTCGGCCTCGCCGCGGCGCAGCATCTTGATCAGCTCGAGGATGTCGGTGACGCGACTGGGGTCGATGTTGGAGGGGTCGAGGAACTCGACCGTGTAGCCGTGGCGCGCGAGGCGCGTGCAGGCCTGGCGCAAGCCCTTCATCTTGCCGCCCGCGAGACTGAACGAGGGGCAGTCCACGATCGCCTCGTCGCCGATGTAGAGGTGGTGCAGCCCCGCGGCCCCGTAGATCGGCAGCCACTCCTCGCTCGCGCCCACGACCCCGACGGTCCAGCCGCGACTCTCGGCGTAGGCGCGGTACGCGCTGAAGGCCTCGGTGCGCTCGGCCTCGGGTCCGATCGGGTCGGGCGAGATCAGCGCCACCCCGCCGTACACCGCGTAGGCGACCAGTGAGTCGCGAAAGAAGAAGAACTGCTTGTCGTCGCGCAGCGCGAAGTAGTCGAGGGTCCCGCGCCCGTGGCGACGCACGATCTCTCTGGCGCGCAGCTCGGCGAAGCGCCGCTCGGCGCTGCGCCCCGTCGACGAGAGACGGCGGTCGACGACCGGGCGGGTGAGCACGTAGAACGCCGACACGATGGTCGAGAGCCCCACGGCGAGCAGCGTGGGATTGATGAAGTCCGCGACCCCCTCGGGCAGCGCGATGTTGTTCAGGCCGACCAGGCGCTCGACGCAGGCGAGGAAGACGACGCCGATGTTCGGCAGGTGGTGGCGGTGCTGGGCCGCCTCGATGCCGATGGTGGCGGCGACCAGCGCGACCAGGACAATCAGACCGAGGCGGGGGAGGGCCGAACCCACGCTCGAACGGTCGGTCGTCGCCTGGAAGTAGCGCCGGCGCACGACGAGCAGCCCCAGGATCGAGGCGGCGAGCAGCGGCGAGATGATGCCGCCGCCTCGCACGAGGTGCGCGACGATCGTCACCGCGAGCACCGCGACCGCGAGGAACCAGGCCCGGCGCTGGCCGCGGCGCACCCCGCGCGCCGTCATGATCAGCGCGATGCCCGCGACCGCGGTCAACGCGGCGGCGGACTTGGCGACGCCGAGCGGCAGGTAGGTCAGCACCGACTGCAGGCGGCTGCGCAGCGGCGGCGACGCGGTGACGACCAGGTTGACCAGTCCGTCGAGGAAGAGCAGGCCGCTCGCCCAGCGCCGTATCGTGCGCTGGTGGCGCTGGTCGCGCAGGCGTTCGATCGTGACCGGGAAGGGGTTGCCGGTCGGCCACGAGCCCACCGTCGAGGTGAGCGTCGACGGGGCCGGCTGGACGTTCGAGTCCGCGACGAGCCGCTCGAGCAGCGTGCCGCGCTTGCGGCCCGTCTCGCCGGCGTAGAGGCGCACCTGCACCGCACTCGCGGCCTCGACCTCGACGATGCCGAGACGGTCGACCGACGAGAAGACCGGCGGCAGGCCGAATCGTCCGCGCCGCTCGACGAGCACCGTCCTCGACGGCCCCGGCGCCGCGCAGACGCCCCGGTCGAGGAAGGCGAGCGCTGGTCGAGGTGCGCCGCCGACGACCGCCCCGGCACCCCCGCGTTCGGCCACGCGACGGGCGAACTCGAGCGCGTCGACCTCGTCGACGTGGGTGAGCGAGAGGGGCTCGCTCAGTTCGGGCGCGTGGGCCATCCGCGCGCCGCGCTCGAAGCGCCGTCGCACGATGAGTCCGGCGACGCCCACGACGGCCGCCTCGACGACGGCGATGATGAGCAGGTTCACGAGCAGATTGCCCCAGAAGCTCGTGGTGTGGGGGGTGTGCACCCTCAGGTGTTCGTGCGTGAAGTGGCCGATGATCGAGATCAGCGCGCTCGACAGGTCGAAGAGCACGAGGGTCACGACGGGGAACCAGACCCATCCGCCCAGTCGCCGGTAGAGGACCCTCGACGCGACGAAGCGCGTCAGGGAGAGGGGGTCCTCGAGCCGGTCGGCGTCGGCCTGGTCGCTCGGATCCGCGCGCGCGACGTCGAGTTCGTAGGCGCCCGCGGCCACCGCGAGGTCGCGCACGCCCGTCGCGGTGGCGACCTGCAGGATCAGGTCGCTGGCGAGGCAGATCCCGAGCGCCTCGAGCCGGGACCGGGCGTCGGAGCTGGTGCGCAGCTCCGCGTCGTCGGAACCGGGCAGCACGATGAAGCGGTGGCCCTCGTTCCGGGTGAAGGCGGTGATCGCGTCGCGCAACGTCGGCAGGGCCGCGAGCGTGGCGTCGATGAACTTCGCGAGGTCCGACGTCGGTCCGGGGTGGAAGAAGTTGCCCGCCACGGCCATCACCGCGACGTCGTCGATGTCGCCCATCAGGTCGATGAACTCCGCAATCGGCCGACTGGTCACGTCCGAAGTGGGCGAGAGCGACAGGTCGCTCACCACGTAGACGTGATGCCCGTACGGAATCGGTAGCGTCAGCCGCTCGGTCGCTCCCACGGCGCCCAGTCTCGCAGACTTTCGCGGCGGTCCCGTTAGCCTTAATCCACTGATGGGTTCGGACTACGTACGCGAGAATTGGCATTGGCGGGTCGAGCCGCTCGGCTCGGGACCGGCCGTCATCTTCGACATCGACGGCGTGCTGGCCGACGCCGCCGGACGTCAGCACTACCTGGACTGGGGCGACTGGAAGAGCTTCTTCGACGCCTGCGGTGACGACCCGATCATCGAGGAGATCGAGCGACTGCTCGAACTGCTCGACCATTCACTGAAGGTCGTGCTGCTGACCGGACGTCCGCGCCGGGTTCAGCCGCACACCGTCGCGTGGCTCGAGCGCTACGGACTGCGCTGGGACCTGTTGATCATGCGCGAGTACGGCGACTACTCGGGGGTGGACGAGTTCAAGCGTGGCGCACTGCGCGACCTCGTGACGCAGGGCTTCGACATCCGCCTCGCCCTCGACGACGACCCGAAGAATCACGCCATGTACATCAGTGAGGGCGTGCCCTGCATCTACATCCACTCGGGCTACTACCTCTAGCTGTCGGGGCCGCTGTCGGAGCGCACCATGGCGAGCGCCTCGCGTGCGGCGCGCCGGCCGGAGCCGACGCCGGCCGGGATCCCGACCCCGTCGTAGGCGCTGCCGCAGAGCGCGACGCGCAGCGTCGATGCCGCCGCCCTCGCGTCGGCGATCACGCGCTGGTGGCCGAGGTAGTACTGGGGGAGGCCGTGGGGCCAGCGTTGCACCAGCGTCGCGTTCGGCGTGCCGAAGCGACTGAGCAGCACGCGCAGTTCCGCGGCGACGCGCACGGTCAGGTCGTGGTCGTCCATCGCGAGCCAGCGCTCGTCGTCGATCCGACCGACGTGCGCGCGCAGCACGACGTCCTCGTCGCGTCGCAGGTGCGGCCACTTGCGATCGAGCAGGGTGACGGCCGTGACCATCATCGATCCCTCGCCCGACCAGTTCGTGCCGAGCGGCACCAGCACGCCGGTGCCACGGGGGGGCAGCGTGACCTCGTCGCGCGCGAGGCTGAAGGTGACCATCGCCGCCCCGGCGCTGGGGATGCGCGTGAGCCTCTCGAGGCGCTCGTCGAGGCTGCCGAGCAGTCGCCCCGCCATCGGCGCGGGCGTCGCGAGGACCACCGAGTCGGCCGGGGTCGTCGTCGTCGCGGTGTCGATCTCCCAGGGGTAGCTGCCCGACGGGGTGCGTCGCAGGGCCGTGACCGCGACGCCGGCGCGCAGCACGACGCCGCGCTCGCTGAGCCGCCGGGCCAGTTCCGTCGGGAGCGAACCGACGCCGCTCGTGAGCGAGTAAAACATCGGACCGGCGTCGGTGCTCGGCGCAGTCGGCCCCGGCTGCACCGGGCCCTTGGGTCGCAGGACCTTCATGAGCGATCCGCCCTGACGCGCGGCGTCGAGTAACGGCGGGAAGACGGACTGGGCCGAGAGGTCGTCGATGCGCCCAGCCTGAATGCCGCCGAGCATCGGCTCGACGAACTGGTAGCTGATCTCGCGGCCCAGCTTCCTGCGCACGATGTCGCCGATGGTCGCGTCGTCGCCGACCGTCATGCGGACCGGGAGCCACTCGTCGCGTCGGGCGGCGAGGCGCGCGCGCCACGACAGTCCCCTCACGCTGGCGACTTGCGCGGCCGACGTCGGCACCCCGAGCGCGAGACCGCTCGGCAGTTCGCGCAGGGCGCCGCGCAGCCAGATCCACGCCCCGCTCGCGTCGATCGCCTCGAGTCGGTCCGCGACCCCGAGCTCGCGCACCAGCGTGACGGCTTCGGGCCGGCGCGCGAGGAAGCCGTCGGCGCCGAGGTCGAGGGTGCGACCCGCGAACTCGGTGGTCGCGAGGGCGCCGCCGAGACGCTCGCTCGCGTCGACGAGTTCGATGCGCGGCGTGTCGTCACCTGGTCCGGCCGCGCCGCCGCTCAACTCCCAGGCGGCGCTCAGTCCGGCGATGCCGCCACCGACGACGACGATCGAGCCGCGCGCCATCTACGCCGCGGCGCGAACGACGTTCGCCAGGATCGAGACGAAGCGGGGATCGGCGTTGAGCGAGGCCGTGCGCACGAGGTTCACGCCGACCTGGCTCGCGATGCCCTGGGCTTCGATGTCGATGTCGAAGAGCACCTCGAGGTGGTCCGCGACGAAGCCGATCGGGCACGACACGATGTCGGTGACGCCCTCGGTGTACTTGGTGCGGATGACCTCGAGGATGTCGGGGCCGATCCACGGGTCGGCCGTGCGCCCGGCTGACTGCCAGGCGACGTCCCAGCGCTCGACTCGGGCTATCTCGGCCGCGCGGCGCGCACTCTCGCGCAGCTGCTCGGGGTAGGTGTCGCCGAGCTCGAGGATCTTACTGGGCAGCGAGTGCGCGGAGAAGATGACCTCGGTCGTGGCGAGGCGCTCCTCGGGCACCATCGCGAGCACCTCGTTCACTCGCTGGGCGACCAGTTCGAGGAAGCCCGGGAACTCCCACCAGGCGCCGATCTCGACCAACTCGACCCCGTGGCCCAGGGCGTCCCTGGCGCGCGACATGTACTGGTCGGTCGACATCGACGACGAGTGGGGGGCGAGGACGAGTCCGATGACCCTGGTGAAGCCCTCGGCGCGAAACGACCCGGCGGCCTCCTCGAGCAGGGGAGGCTCGTACTTCGAGCCGAAGCGGACGTCGAACTGGTCCGGCTCCACCTCCTCAAGGGCGGCGGCGATCCCCGCCACCTGGTCGGCGGTGCGCTGGGCCAGGGGCGACGTGCCGCCGATCGCGTTGTAGCGACGGGTGAGGTCGGCGAGCAGCTCGGCAGTCGGCGCGCGGCCGTGGCGGATGCGGGTGTAGTACGCCTCGACGTCGCCGGGCGTGGTGGGCGTGCCGTAGGCCATGACGAGGACGCCGGTCTTCACCGCACGCCCGCTCTTCCCTCGTCGTGCACGACGCGCACCACCGCTTCGAGCACCGCGGGATCGGTCGAGGGCAGGACGCCGTGTCCGAGGTTGAAGATGTGCCCCGCGTCGTTGCCCGCCCGCGCGATCACCCCTCGCGCGGCCTGCACGGCCAGTGGCGCACCACCCAGGCAGCGCGCCGGATCGAGGTTGCCCTGCACGGGCATGCCCCCCACGCGGCGCCGACCCTCGTCGAGGTCGACGTGCCAGTCGATGCCGACGACCGAACTGCCGGCGGTGCCCATGATGTCGAGCAGCTCGCCGGTGCCGACGCCGAAGAGGATGGTCGGCACGTCGAGGTCGGCGACGCCGGCGAGCACCCGCTGGGTCGCTGGGAGCGCGAAGCGACGGTACTCACTGCGCGTCAGGGCGCCGGCCCACGAGTCGAAGAGCTGCAGGGCGCGCGCACCGTGGGCGACCTGGGCGCGCAGGAACGCGATGGTGATGTCGACGAGGCGGTCGCTCAACCGGTCGAAGAGCGCGGGGTCCGCGTGCATCAGGGTCTTGATCACGCCGAACTCGCGCGTGGGCCCGCCCTCGACGAGGTAGCTCGCCACCGTGAAGGGCGCTCCCGCGAAGCCGATGAGCGGGGTGTCGGTGCCCTCGAGCTCGTTGACGACGAGGTCGACCGTCTTGGTCACGTGGGTGATGTCGGCCGCGGTCAGGTCGCGCAGCCGCTCGAGGTCCGCCTCACTCTTGAAGGGCTCGGCGATGACCGGCCCGCGGCCCGGCACCACGTCGACGCCGAAGCCGATCGCGTGGTAGGGAACGACGATGTCCGAGAAGAGGATCGCGGCGTCCACTCCGTAGCGGCGCACCGGCTGCATCGTGATCTCGCTGGCGAGCGCCGGGTCGGCAATGGCCTCGAGGATCGAACCGGTGCCGCGCAGGGCCCGGTACTCGGGAAGTGACCGGCCGGCCTGGCGCATGAACCACACGGGGACGTGCTCGACGCTCGCGCCACGACAGGCCCGAAGGAATACTGGCTCGCTCACTTCACTCCTCTATCGCTCTCAATCTAGGTGACGTCGTGCAAAAACCACCTTGAAACGCTCACCTCCGATTTTGCCTAGACTTGTCATTCCCCGATTTTGGGACTGGAAACGAGGTCGCGATGGCGCACGAGCGTGAGATCACCGAGGAGCAGGATTTCCTCGATGTCGCTCTCAAGGCCCTTGATCACATGCGCGACGAGGCCCGGTCGCTGCGCGACAGCGCCGCCGTGGCGACGATGCGCGGCGCGGGTGACCTGGTGGAGCGCGACGTCGTCATGGGCACCGCCCTCAACCGGCTCGATCAGCTGGCGATCGGCGACCAGCCACTCTTCTTCGGTCGAATCGACTACGTGCCCAACGAGGCGGGCGTCGCGGACGTCTACCACGTCGGTCGACTCGCGGTCTCCGACGAGGAGCTGAACCCCCTGGTCGTCGACTGGCGCGCCCCCGTCGCCGCCGCCTTCTACCGCGCGACCGGCGTGGAGCCGCTCGGCCTGTCGCGGCGCCGCCACGTCGCCATCCGCGGCCATGAGGTCACGGGGGTCGAGGACGAGTACTTCGCCGACGCCAACGGTGAGTTGGCCCTGCCCGAGGACGACATCCGCTCGGCAACCGAGGAGGGGCTCGTCGAGGGCGGGCTCGCTCTCGGGGGTCCCGGTGCCCTGCTCGCCGCGCTCGGGCGCGCGCGCACCGGGCGCATGGGCGACATCGTCGCCACGATCCAGGGCGAGCAGGACCGCATCATCCGCAACCCGCTCGCCGGCGTGCTGCTGGTCCAGGGGGGGCCGGGCACCGGCAAGACCGCCGTGGCGCTGCACCGTGCGGCCTACCTGCTCTTCACCTACCGCTCTACACTCGAACGTCAGGGCGTGCTGGTGGTCGGACCGAACCCGCTCTTCTTGAACTACATCGAGAACGTGCTGCCGTCGCTCGGCGAGTCGGGGGTGACGCTGTCGACGATCTCGGGCCTCGTGACCAACGTCGAGGTCCGCGGCCGAGAGCCCGAACCGGTCGACCAGATCAAGGGCGACCTGCGCATGGCCCGCCTGCTGGCGCGGGCGCTGCGCACGCGCCAGCGCGGCCTGCGCGACGACGTCGAGATCCCCGTGGGCCGCGCCATTGTCGTGCTGCGCGCGAAGCACACCCAGGAGGTCGTCGAGCGCGCGCGACGACGTCCGGGCAACCACAACCAGCGTCGCTCGGCGGTGGGACGAGAACTCGCCAATCGACTGGCGGGCGAGTACTACGAACGCTTCGTGCGTGACGGCAACGACGAGGTGAACGCGCAGGGCGAGCTGGCCGACCTCATCCGAGCGACACCCCAGTTCAAACTCGTGCTCCAGCGCATCTGGCCGCGCCTGTCGGGCCAGGAGCTGCTGCACGACCTCTTCGGAGCCAAGGCGCTGTTGCGCGCCGCGGGCGAGGGCCTGATGACCGAGGAGGAGCTGGCACTGCTGTACCGGTCCCGTTCCGAGACGCTCGAGGAGATCAGGTGGACCAAGGCCGACGCGGCGCTGATCGACGAGGCGCGGGTCCTGCTCGGTCCTCTCCGCCGACCACGACCGGCGCCCAAGCTCGGCGAGCAGGGCATCCTCGACGGCATCGACCTCGACTCGTACGCGGGTGACGTGCGCGCGGCGGCGCTGCGCGAGGCCCAGCGCCTCGCGCCGGTGCAGAGCACCGAGTTCGACGAGGCCGAGTTCGTCACCTACGGCCACATCGTCGTGGACGAGGCCCAGGATCTCTCGCCGATGGAGCTGCGGGTCCTCAAGCGACGCGACCTGACCGGATCGATGACCATCGTCGGTGACATGGGCCAGGCCACGACCGCCTCGTCGTCGGCGTCGTGGAACGCCGTGCTCGAGGTGCTCGAACCGCGCCGCCCACCCACCCGCGTCGACCTGACGGTGAGCTACCGCACGCCCGAGGAGGTGCTCGACTTCGCGGCGCCCACCCTGCTCGCCGCGGCGCCGGACCTCGAACCGCCACGACCCGTGCGTCGTGCCGGGTTTACGCCGACCGTCGACGGCGTCTGCGCCGACGAGTTCGCCGCGACCTTGGTGTCGATCACGCGTCGAGAGGTCGACGCGGTCGCGCCCGGCCGCGTGGCGGTCATCGTCGCCGGTCAGCGTATCGAGGAGATCGTGGAGATCCTCAACGTGAACGGCCTGCACGCGGTCGACCCCCGTGACCAGGACTCGCGCGGACTCGGGGCCGGCCTGGTGGTGCTGGGGGCCGAGGGGGCGAACGGACTCGAGTTCGACGCCGTCGTCGTGGTCGAACCGGGGCAGATCGCCAGTCGTGGCGCCAAGGACCACGCGTCGGTCACGCCGCGGGGACTGCGCACGCTCTATGTCGCGATGACCCGCCCGACGCGTCGGCTCGCGATCGTGGCCTGTGAAGAGCTCCCCGAGACGTTGCGCTGAGCCATTTCAAAAGGGCGTGTCGCACGGGGGTCTCCGTTTCCGCTAGAAATGTACCCGTGAGTCAGGCGATTCCCCTCAATAGCCTGGCGAAGCAAGAGAAGATCGTCCACGATCGTCCGCCGATGCTGGCCATCGGTGTGATGATCTGGCTCGGCAGCGAGTTGATGTTCTTCTCGGGACTCTTCGCCGCATTATTTACCATCCGCGCGCACCTCGCGGCGTGGCCTCCCGTCGGGACCCACCTCGACGTCCTGCAGTCGGGCATCTTCACGATCATCCTCGTGGCGTCGTCGTTCACCATGCAGTGGGCGGTCTGGCTCATCGAGCACCGTCGTCGAGCCGAGGCGCGGCGCTGGATCATCATCACGATCGTCATGGGCACGCTCTTCGTGTCCAACCAGGCCTACGAGTGGATCCACCTCACGACGCGCTGGTACACCAACTCCTTCGGCTCGGTCTTCTTCATCACGACCGGCCTGCACGGCTTGCACGTCATCCTCGGTCTCGTCGCGATGTCCTTTCTGCTGTTTCGCATGCGCGGCTCCGAGGGCGACCCGGGTGAACTGTCCACGTTCCAGGGCGTGAGCTACTACTGGCACTTCGTCGACGTCGTGTGGATCGGGCTCTACTCGGCCCTGTTCCTGTTGAAGTAGATGGCCGTGAACTCGACCCTCCTCAAGCGCCTCTCCGCACTCGCCGTCGTGGCGTTCGTCGCGATGGGCCCGCTGGCCCTCTTCGTCGGCAGCGCCCAGGCCGCCTACAAGGCAACGCCCTACCAGACGTCGCGCAAGAACGCCGGCACGCCGAACTCCGACGTCGTCAAGACCGACGCCAACGGCGTCGTCATCCAGTACGGCAACTCCGCCATCACCTACAGCTCGCCGTCGCCGTCACTGGCGAAGCTCGGACAGGCGCTCTACTTGCAGAACTGCGCCTCGTGCCACGGCAACGAGGCCAACGGCATCCCGGCCAACGGCACGAGCGGCGCCTTCCCGAACCTCGTCGGCCTCGGACCGGCGACCATCGACTTCTGGATCGAGTCGGGCCGCATGCCCGCCGCCAACCCCCGCTCGATCCAGGCGCTGCGCCGCTACCCGAGGCTCAGCCACGACCAGGCGCTCGCGGTCACGGCGTGGGTGAACTCGCTCTCCCCGAGCTACCCCGGAATCCCGTCGCCCAACCTCGCCATCGCCAACGTCTCGGACGGAGCGGCGCTGTTCGCGCTCAACTGCGCCGCCTGCCACACCATCGAGGGCGACGGCGACGCCCTCGCCAGTGGCACCTACGCCCCGTCGCTGCGCCACGTGCCGGCGTTCCAGGTCGCCGAGGCGATCCGCACCGGCCCCGGGAACATGCCGCGATTCACCGGCAACCTGAGCGACTACCAGGTCAACGACATCGTCAAGTTCGTCACCACGCAGATCCAGCACCCCACCAACATCGGCGGGTTCGGACTCGGTGGTCTCGGACCGGTCGCTGAGGGATTCGTCGGCCTGGCGCTCGGCGTCGGACTGCTCGCCCTCATTGGATTCTGGGTAGGGGAGCGGCATTGAGCGAGAACCAAGAAATCCGCACGCCGGTCTCGGTGGCCGGGCTCGAGCACGAGTACCCGCACCTGGAGCCGTCGGCGAACAACCCCCAGCTGGTCGAGCGCGTCATCGCGGTCATGTTCCTCATCGGCATCGCGCTGCTCGTGGCCTTCGGCGCCTGCTACTGGATCAACGCCCAGCCCTGGAAGCTCGGCGCGACGCTCGGCGGCGCGATGTTCTTCCTCGGCGTCGGTCTCATCGCGTGGGGCAAGTACCTCATGCCGAGGGGCCCCTTCGTCGAAGAGCGCCACACGCTCGCCAACTCCGAAGCCGACCGCGACGCCTTCGCCGCCGCCATCGTCGAGCGCGGCGGCGACGTCGTCAAGCGTCGCAAGGTCCTCGGCGGCCTGCTCGGCGGGGGGCTCGGGATCTTCGGGGTCGTGGCGATGTTCCCGCTGCTGCGCAGCCTCGGGCCGCTGCCCAAGGGAACCCTCGACCACACCGACTGGAAGAACGGCTCGTACGTTGTGGACCAGTCGGGCCGCCGGGTGCAGGTCGGCGACCTCGCCGTCGGCTCGATCGTCACGGTCTTCCCCGAGGGCACCCAGGACACCGACCGCGGCCAGGCGGTCGACCAGACCGTGCTGATCCGGCTCTCCAACGAGGACTTCACCACCCAGAAGGGCCGTGAGACGTGGGCGCCCAAGGGCTACGTCGCCTACTCGAAGGTCTGCACGCACCTCGGCTGCCCGGTGGGGCTCTACGAGCAGCAGCTCCAGCTGCTCGTCTGCCCGTGCCACCAGTCGATGTTCAACGTCAACAACGGCGCCATCCCGCAGTTCGGACCGGCGCCGCGTCCGCTGCCCCAGCTCCCGCTCTACGTCGACGCCGACGGGAACCTGCGCGCGCAGAGTGACTACCACGTGCCCATCGGGCCCGGCTTCTGGGAGCGCCACGTATGACCGACGTACTGAACACCAAGCGCGCGAAGCAGGCGGCGCTCGGGCCGTACGGACGCGTCGGCAAGTCGCTCGACGAACTCGACGACCGCCTGGGCATCGCCAAGGGCGGGCGGACGTTCCTCGACAAGATCTTCCCCGACCACTGGTCGTTCATGCTCGGCGAGATCGCGCTCTACTCGTTCGTCGTGCTCATGGTCACCGGCGTCTTCTTGACCCTGTACTACATACCCAGCCAGGCGATCGTCACGTACCACGGCGGCTACCTGCCGCTCGACGGACAGAAGGTCACCCAGGCGTTCTCCTCGTCGGTCGACCTCTCGTTCGCGGTGCGCGGCGGGCTCTTGATGCGCCAGATGCACCACTGGGCGTGTGACATCTTCGTCGGCGCCATCGTCGTGCACATGGCGCGCGTGTTCTTCACCGGCGCCTTCCGCAAGCCGCGCGAGCTGAACTGGACGATCGGCGGGACGCTGCTGATCCTCGCGATCGTGAACGGCTTCCTCGGCTACTCGTTGCCCGACGACCTCGTCTCGGGCACGGGCATCCGCATCGCGTACTCGATCATCCTGTCGATCCCGGTCGTCGGGTCGTACCTCGGCTTCCTCGTGTTCGGCGGCAACTTCCCGGGCACCGCGATCATCCCGCGCTTCTTCATCCTGCACGTGCTGATCGTGCCGCTGATCATCATCGGTCTGGTCACCGCGCACATGGCGCTGCTGCTGCGCCAGAAGCACACGCAGTTCCCCGGCGAGGGTCGCACCGAGAACAACGTGGTCGGCTCGCCGATGTTCCCGGTCTTCATGGCCAAGACCACCGGCTTCCTCTTCGTCATCAGCGGCATCACCGCGCTGCTCGGCGCCTTCGCCCAGGTCAACCCCATCTGGCAGTTCGGCCCCTACGACGCCTCGCGGATCTCCTACGCCGTCCAGCCCGACTGGTACATGGGCTTCCTCGACGGGGCGCTGCGCATCTGGCCGTCGTGGTCGTTCCACAGCTTCGGCTTCACGATCCCGTGGGAGGTCTTCATCCCCGCGGTGCTGCTGCCGGGCCTGATCTTCAACATCGTCTTCGCGTGGCCGGCCATCGAGCGGCGCTTCACGAAGGACGACGCGATGCACAACCTGCTCGACCGTCCGAGCGACCGACCCAAGCGCACCGCCGCGGGCGTGGCGATGCTGGCGCTGCTGGGCATGCTCTTCATCGCGAGCTCGACCGACGTCATGGCCAACTTCTTCCACGTGTCGCTCAACACGGTGCTCTGGACGATGCGCGTGCTCTGCATCACGGCGCCGTTCGTGGCCTACCCGATCACGTACAAGATCTGCAAGGAACTCCAGGCCGTCAAGGGCGGCGGCAAGCGCAAGACCCCCAACGTGGTCACGCGCACCGCCGAGGGCGAGTACGTGGCGACACCCGCACCGGTGTACGTCGACGACCTGCACCACGGCCACGAGCCCACCGAGGTCCCGAAGTTCTTCCCCGCCGACACCGAAGAGCCCGGTGACAGCGGCGTGCGCGTCGTCGAGCGATAGGCACGCCGGTGATCCGGCCCCGGCTGCCCAGTGGTCGGTGGCGCTACGCCGCGCTGGTGGTCGCGTTGGCGGTCGTCGCCGTCGCCGTCGCCACGAACCACTCCACGGTCAGCGCCACGACGACGTCAACGCTGGCCACCACCACGACGACGATCGCGCCCGAGCCGCGTCAGGCCGGCTGGACGGCCGTGAGCGCGTCGAATCGTGGCGTCATGGTCGACTTTCGCGACGTGCGCGCCGGCGGGGCGGTCTTTCGCGTGATCCGCATGCGCGCGCGCACCACGCTGCTGCGCTGGCACGTGGGCAGCGGTGACCCCAACCTCTGGGCCCAGGCCCCCGCCGACGCCGGTCCGCGCATCGACTGGGCCAACGAAGGCCCCGCCGGCGTGGTCGCGGTCTTCAACGGGGCCTTCAAGCAGTCGGCCCTCGCCGGGGGCGCCGTCGTCGACGGCGTCGTGCTGATCCACCTCGTGCCGGGGTACATGACGATCGCACTCGACCGCGCGGGCCACTGGGAGATGGGCGTCTGGGGCGCGAGCACCTTCCCGGCGAGGGGCTTCCACCCGATCAGCTACCGCCAGAACCTGGTGCCGATGGTGCTGCACGGCGCGCCGACGCCTTCGGCGCGCTCGTCGAACTGGCACATCTGGGGATCGCCGCTCAACAACAACCCGCTCACCGCGCGCTCCGGCCTCGGCGTCGACGCAAGGGGCAACCTGGTCTACGTCGCTACGATGCAACCGGTCATGCCCGTCGCGCTCGCCCAAGCGCTGGTCGCGGCGGGCGTGGTGACGGGGATGGAGCTCGACATCAACCCCTTCTGGCCCATCGCCGGCGCCGCGTCGCGACCGTGGCACGGCCCCGCGGGGGTGTTCAACGTGCAGATCCCCAACAGCCAGCACAACGCCTCGATCTACGCGACCGGCTGGCAACGGGACTTCTTCGTCGCACTGGGCGAGCCGAACGCCTGGTCGTGCAACTGGCAGAGCCCGGGCGTCGTCGCCGCCGTCAAGCGGCTCCAGCCCCAACCCCTGGCTCTGAGCCCACCGAGTTGTCACGCCCGGGCGAAAATCCCCTCGCCGACGCGTGCGACCACCACGACCGCGACGCCCGCCTCGACCACCACCGGCGCAGCGACGCCCTAGGAACGCCTCGTAGGCACGTGCGTAACATGGGCAACGTGGTGAATTCGAGCGATCCCAACTGGCCGTCGGCGGCGTCGCTGCTGAAGGACCGGCCAGTCGAGGGACGTCGCAACGTCGGCCTCGTGGGCGTGCACACCTACGCCACTTCGGTGACCCCGCGCTCGGTGACCAGCACTCCTGACGCCATCCGCGAAGCCCTCGGTCGCTACTCCACCTGGATGTTCGGCGACGGCGCCGACCTCGCCGAGCACGTGGCGGTCGTCGACTACGGCAACGTCGTCGACCCCGACGCCGAGGGGGGCGACGCCCGGGTCGCCGAGGCGCTCGCGGCCTGTGACGACGAGCTGGCGCTGCGCATCGTGCTCGGGGGCGACAACGCGGCCACCTGGCACGCGATGCGCGCGGTCTGCGGCGGCGACTACTCGAAGTACGGCCTGATCACGCTCGACGCCCACCTCGACATGCGCGACGGCTCGTCCAACGGCTCGCCCGTGCGCCAGCTGATCGACGACGGCCTCGACGGCCACCACGTGGTCCAGGTCGGCCTCGCCGACTTCTCGAACTCCGCCTTCTACGCCAAGCGGGCCCACGACGCGGGGGTCACCGTCATCGGCCGCGACCGGGTCAGCCACGAGGGCGTCGAAGAGGCCGCCCGCCGGGCGGTGGCGATCGCCAGTCGCGGTGGTCGGCGCGTCTACGTCGACATCGACCTCGACGCGGCCGACCGGTCGGTGGTGCCGGGCTGCCCGGCCGCGGCGCCGGGCGGCTTCAGCGCCGACGAGATGCGCCGCTTCGTGCGCACCGTCGCGAACCACTCGGTGGTGAGCGTGCTGGACCTGACCGAGGTCGACGTCGAGCGCGACGCTGACGATCAGCGCACGGTCCGCCTCGCGGCCCTGTTGGTACTCGAAGCGCTCGCGGGCGTGCGAAGGAGACTCGGATGACGGTGACCATTGGCGTGGAGCCGCTGGCGAGAGAGCAGCTCGTGGCGGTGGCGCGCGGCTTCGAGCCGGTCTCGATCGGCGTCGACGTGATCGCGCGGCTGGAACGCCAGCGCGCCGCCATCGACGCGCTGGTCAGCAGCGGCACGCCGGTCTACGGGCTCTCCACCGGCTTCGGCTCGCTGGCGACGACCTTCATCTCGCCCGACGAGCGACGCGACCTGCAACGGTCCTTGATCCGCAGCCACGCGGCGGGCGTCGGGCCCGAGGTGGAGACCGAGGTCGTTCGCGCGATGATGATGTCGCGGCTCACCAACCTCTGCAGCGGCGTGTCGGGCGTGCGCCCCTCGACCGCCCAGGCGTACTGCGCGCTGCTCAACGCCGGCATCACGCCGATCGTGCACGAGTTCGGTTCGCTCGGGTGCTCGGGCGACCTCGCGCCGCTCGCCCACGTGGCGCTCGCGTTGATGGGCGAGGGCGACGTGCGCGACCGCGGCGGCCAGCGCATGCTCGCCGCCGACGCGCTCGCGAACGCGGGGCTCGCCCCGGTCGTGCTCGCCGAGAAGGAGGGCCTCGCCATGATCAACGGCACCGACGGCATGCTCGGTCAGCTGATCCTCGCGATCGACGACGGCGTGGCGCTGATGCGGTTGATGGACGTGGCGGCGGCCATGTCGATCCAGGCGTTGCGCGGCACCGACCGGGTCTTCCTCGAGGAGGTCCACGCCCTGCGCCCCCACGCCGGCCAGCTCGTCAGCGCCGCGAACCTGGCCGCGCTGCTCGCCGACTCCGAGATCGTCAGTTCGCACCTCGACGACCCGAGCCAGGTCCAGGACGCCTACTCGCTGCGCTGCGCCCCCCAGGTCCACGGCGCGGCGCGCGACACGTTCACCCACGCCACGCGGGTCGCCGACGTCGAGCTCGCCTCGTCGATCGACAACCCCTCGGTGCTGGCCGACGGCTCGCTCGTCTCCAACGGCAATTTCCACGGGGCGCCGATCGGCTACGTGCTGGACTTCCTCGCGATCGCCCTGGCCGACGTCGCCTCGATGTCCGAGCGGCGCACCGACCGCATGCTCGACGTCTCGCGCAGCTACGGACTGCCGCCGTTCCTCGCGCACCAGGCCGGCGTCGACTCGGGGCTGATGATCGCCCAGTACGCCCAGGCGGCCCTGGTCACGGAGATGAAGCGCCTCGCGTCGCCCGCGAGCGTCGACTCGATCCCCTCGTCGGGGATGCAGGAGGACCACGTCTCGATGGGCTGGCACGCGGCGCGCAAACTGCGCAAGTCCCTCGAGGCCTTCGCCGACGTGCTCGCCATCGAGCTGCTCGCCGCGGCGCGGGCCCTCGCCCTGCGCGAGCCGCTCAGCGCGTCACTGGCGACCGCGGCGGTGAGCGAGCGGGTCAACGCCGTCTCGGGCGGGCCCGGGCACGACCGCTGGCTCTCGCCCGAGATCGCCGGGGTCGGCGAGCTCGTGCGCAGCGGCGAGCTGCTCGACATCGCCGCGCGCCACGTCTCGCTGTCGTAACCGCAAAGGAGTCTGTATGGAAGGTGCCCGTCCCGTTCGTGCCGCGCGAGGAACCACCCTGTCGACGCTGGGCTGGCCCCAGGAGGCGGCGTTGCGCATGCTCCAGAACAACCTCGACCCCGAGGTCGCCGAGCGCCCCGACGACCTCGTCGTCTACGGCGGCACCGGTCGCGCCGCGCGCGACTGGCGCAGCTTCGACGCGCTGGTGCGCACGCTCACGACCCTGAAGGGCGACGAAACGATGCTCGTGCAGTCGGGCCGCCCGGTCGGGGTCTTCCAGACCCACGAATGGGCGCCGCGCGTGCTGATCGCCAACTCGAACCTCGTGCCCGACTGGGCGACGTGGCCCGAATTCCGCCGCCTCGAGGCGCTGGGCCTGACGATGTACGGCCAGATGACGGCCGGTTCGTGGATCTACATCGGCACCCAGGGGATCCTCCAGGGCACCTACGAGACCTTCGCCGCGGTCGCCAAGAAGCGCTTCCACGGCACGCTCGCGGGCACGCTGACCCTGACCGGCGGCGCTGGGGGGATGGGCGGCGCCCAGCCCCTCGCCGTGACGATGAACGACGGGGTCTGCCTCTGCGTCGACGTCGACCCCAGTCGCCTGCAGCGTCGCGTCGATCACCGCTACCTCGACGAGTGGACGGCCGACCTCGACGAGGCGCTGGTGCGCGTGCTGGCGGCGAAGAAGGCGCGCCGGTCCCTCAGCGTCGGCCTGGTGGGCAACGCCGCGACGATCTTCGCCGAGTTGCTGGCGCGCGGCGTCGAGGTCGACATCGTCACCGACCAGACCTCGGCCCACGATCCGCTGAGCTACCTGCCCGAGGGCATCGACCTCGCCGACTGGCACGACTACGCCGAGAAGAAGCCCGAGGAGTTCACGGACCGGGCGCGCGTGTCGATGGCCAAGCAGGTGGAGGCGATGGTCGGCTTCCTGGACGAGGGCGCCGAGGTCTTCGACTACGGTAACTCGATCCGCGGCGAGGCGCAGCTCGGCGGCTACCACCGGGCCTTCGAGTTCCCCGGCTTCGTGCCGGCCTACATCCGGCCGCTGTTCTGCGAGGGCAAGGGACCGTTCCGCTGGGTGGCGCTGTCGGGCGACCCCAAGGACATCGCGCGCACCGACCGAGCGGTCCTCGAGCTCTTCCCCGAGAACGAGGCGCTGCACCGCTGGATCACCAAGGCCCAGAGCCTCGTCGCCTTCGAGGGGCTGCCGGCGCGGATCTGCTGGCTCGGCTACGGCGAGCGCGACCTGGCCGGGCTCGCCTTCAACGACCTCGTCGCCTCGGGCGAGGTCTCGGCGCCGATCGTCATCGGGCGCGACCACCTCGACAGCGGCTCGGTCGCCTCGCCCTACCGCGAGACCGAGTCGATGCTCGACGGTTCCGACGCCATCGCCGACTGGCCGCTGCTGAACGCGCTGGTGAACACCGCGTCGGGCGCCTCGTGGGTGTCGATCCACCACGGCGGCGGCGTGGGCATCGGACGCTCGATCCACGCGGGCCAGGTCTGCGTCGCCGACGGCACCGACCTCGCGCGACAGAAGCTGGCTCGGGTGCTGCGCAACGACCCCGGCATGGGCGTCATCCGCCACGTGGACGCCGGCTACGAGATCGCCGAGGAGACCGCCGAGCAGCGCGGCGTGCGCATCCCCATGCGCGAGGGCTAGAGGTGAGCACGCGCGTCGTGGTCAACATCTCCGAGCTGACGACCAACGACCCCACGCTCGGCGACAACTCTCCACTGGGCCGTCTGCACGACGCGGCCATGGTCGTCGACGAGCAGCGCGTCCTGTGGGTCGGCGCCAACGCCGACGCGCCCGCCGCCGACGAGTGGATCGACGCGTGCGACTCGGCGGTGATCCCGGGCTTCGTCGACTCCCACACGCACCTGGTGTTCGCCGGGGAGCGCTCGGACGAGTTCGAGGCGCGCATGGCCGGCGTGCGCTACGACGGGGGAGGGATCACCAGGACGGTCGAGGCGACGCGCGCGGCGCCGACGGATCTTCTTCGTGCGCTCAGCGCCACGCGGGCGGCCGAGCTGCGCGCGAGCGGCGTCACCACGATGGAGATCAAGTCGGGCTACGAGCTCACCGTGGCGGGCGAGTCGCGCCTGCTCGACGTGGCGCGCGAGTTCAGCGACGAGGTCACCTTCCTCGGCGCCCACGTGGTGCCCGAGGAGTACGCCAACGATCGAGACGGCTACGTCGAACTGGTGATGGGCGAGATGCTGGCGGCGTGCGCCCCGAAGGCCCGGTGGGCCGACGTGTTCTGCGACTGGGGGGCCTTCAGCGTCGACGAGGCGCGCGCGATCCTCCTGCGCGCCAGAGAGGCCGGCCTGGAGCCGCGCCTCCACGGCAACCAGATCGGCGACATCGGCGGCGTTGCGCTCGCCGTCGAACTCGACGCCGCGTCCGTCGACCACTGCACGTACGTGAACGACCTCGACGTCGAGGCGCTGGGCTCGTCCAACACCGTCGCGACCCTGCTGCCCGGGGCCGAGTTCTCCACCCGGTCGGTGTACCCGTCGGCGCGCCGACTGCTCGACGCCAGGGCCGTCGTGGCGCTCGCGACCGACTGCAACCCCGGCACCTCGTACGTGACGAGCATGGGGTTCGTGATCGCGCTCGCGGTGCGCGAGATGGGCATGACCGTCGGCGAGGCCCTGTGGGCCGCGACCGCCGGGGGAGCCCGTGCGCTTCGCCGCGACGACATCGGCCACCTGGGGGTCGGCGCCAGGGCGGATTTCGTGGTGCTTGACGCGCCAAGGGCGGCCCACCTGGCCTACCGGCCGGGCGGTCCCGTCGTGCGCCAGACGGTGCTCGCTCGACGCTGAGAGGGCCCTCGGGCGAGCGGTGAAGTCCATTGCGAACCTTTAAGGTTGTCCCATGAGCACTCCAATCGCCCCCCCGGAACTGCCGACCACCCTCGGAGCGCTGCGAGCGTCGAGCTACGTGCCCAAGTCGGTGCGCGAGGAGATCCGCATCAACCTCGAGCAGCGTCTCGCCGACGGCCAGCCCCTCACCTCGGCCGTGCTCGGCTACGAGGACTCGGTGCTGCCCCAGCTCGAGACGGCGCTGCTCGCCGGCCACGACATCATCCTGCTCGGCGAGCGCGGCCAGGCCAAGACCCGCATGATCCGCTCGCTCGTGGGGCTGCTCGACGAGTGGCTGCCCATCGTCGAGGGCTCGGAGGTCCGTGACGACCCCTTCGCGCCGATCTCGGCCTACGCCATCGAACTGGTCGCCCAGAAGGGCGACGACACGCCGATCGCCTGGGTGCACCGCACGCAGCGCTTCGCCGAGAAGCTCGCCTCGCCCGACACCTCGATGGCCGACCTCATCGGCGAAGTGGACCCCATCAAGGTGGCCGGGGGCCTCTTCCTCGACGACCCCAAGGCCCTCTCCTACGGGCTCGTGCCCAAGTCGAACCGCGGCATCTTCGCGATGAACGAGCTGCCCGACCTCGCCGAGCGCATCCAGGTGGGGCTACTCAACGTGCTCGAGGAGCGCGACGTGCAGATCCGCGGCCACCTCGTGCGACTGAACCTCGACGTGCTGGTGGTGGCGACCGCGAACCCCGAGGACTACACCAACCGGGGCCGGCTCATCACGCCGCTGAAGGACCGCTTCGGCAGCCAGATCCGCACGCACTACCCCTACGAGCTCACGACCGAGATCGCCATCATCCACCAGGAGGCCCAGCTGCCGACCTCGCCGGTGCCGGTGAAGGTGCCGTGGTTCATCGACGACATCGTGGCGCGTGTCAGCCACGTCGCGCGCAAGAGCCACGTCATCAGCCAGAGCTCGGGGGTGTCGGTCCGTCTGTCGATCGCGAACTACGAGACGGTGGTGGCCAACGCGCTGCGCCGGACGCTGCGCACGCACGACTCCTCGGTCGTGCCGCGCGTCAGCGACCTCAGTGCGATGGTCCAGTCGACCCAGGGCAAGATCGAGTTCGACACCATGGACGACAGCGACTCGGACCAGGTGATCGCGGCGCTGGTGGCGTTGGCGGTGCGCCAGTGCTTCACCGAGCACGTGCTGCTGGAGGAGGCGCCGGCGATCGTCGACGCGTTCAACACCGAGGCGATCGTGCACACCGGCGACGACCTGCCCGACAAGGACTACCTCGCGGTGCTCGCCGCCATGCCCGCGCTCGACGCGCCGGTGCGCCGCGTCGCCGGACCTGGCGCCACCGACGGCGAGCTCGCCTCGGCCGCGGAGTTCGTGCTCGAGGGGCTGTACCTCACCAAGCGCCTGGCGAAGGACGCGTCGGGTCCGAGGGCCCTCTACCGCTCGAGGAACCGGTAGTGCCGGTCCGCTACGGCTTTCGCCGCTTCGGCGAGGACGACGACTTCGACGACCTCGACGTCGAGGAGATGCTGGCCATGCTGGCCGATGACTTCATGGAGAACGGCGACCTCGAAGAGGCGATGGACCGGCTACTGCGCGACGGCTTCGAGACCGCCGACGGCCAGCGCGTCGAGGGACTGCGCGACCTGCTCGACCAGACGCGCGCGAAGCGCCGCGAACTCGAGAGCCAGGCCGACCCCGACGGCGAGATGCGGCGCTACCGCGACTGGCTCGAGGAGATCGAGGCGACCGAAGGGGCCGAACTCGACGAGCTGCTCGCCGAGGCCGAGGAGTCCGACGACGAACGGCGCAAGGAGGTCACCCGCGACCTCGTCGAGCAGAAGCGCCTGCAGCGCGAGCTGATGAGCGACCGGCTCGCCGAGCGGCTCGGCAACTACCGCAACTACGACTTCGTGTCCTCCGAGGCCCGCGAGCAGTTCGAGGAGCTGTTGAGCGAGCTCGAGCGCGACGTGCTCGACACGTACTTCGAGCAGAGCAAGGAGTTCATGGGCCGGCCCGACCCCGAAGAGCTCGCCCGGATGCGCGACATGATGGACGCGCTCTCGACCATGATCGAGCAGGACCGTCGTGGCGAAGAGCTCGACCCCACCTTCGAGGACTTCATGGAGAAGTTCGGCGACTACTTCCCGGGCGCCGAGACCCTCGAGGACGTGGTGCGCGCGATGGCCGAGCGCGCCGCCGCCGCCGAGGCGATGTTCAACTCGCTCTCGGCCGAGCAGCAGGGAGAGCTGCGGTCGCTCTTCAACCAGATGATGGAGAACATGGAGTTGAACTTCTCCATGAACCGCCTGGTCTCGAACCTGCGCATGGCCACCCCCGACATCGACTGGAACCGCGCGCACCGGATGCGCGGCCAGGACGGGTCGCCCTTCTCGCGCGCGGCGTCGGTCGCCGAGCAGCTCGGCGAGCTCAAGGGGCTCGAGGAGTTCCTCGGCCAGGCCAACGCCGCCCAGGGCCTGCCCGAAGTCGACATCGAGGCCGTGCGGCGCAACCTCGGTGACGACGCGGCCCAGCACGTCGTGCGGCTCCAGAAGGCGCTGAGGGCCCTGAAGGACCAGGGGTTCGTCGACCGCCAGGGCAACGAGCTGCGCCTCACCCCGAAGGGCGTGCGCCAGATCGGCCAGAGCGCCCTGAAGGCCCTCTTCGCCCAACTGCGCGACTCGCCGACGCTCGGGGGACACCGCGAGCCGACCGTGTCGCGCGGGGGCGACCGCGAGGAGACCTCCAAGCCCTGGGAGCCGGGTGAGCCGTTCTCGCTGCACCTCGCCAAGACCCTGCGCAACGCGGTCCTGCGCCAGGGGCCCGGCACGCCGGTCACGTTGCACGCCGACGACTTCGAGGTCGAGGAGTTCGAGTCGACCAAGCGCTCGGCCACGGTCTTCGCGATCGACCTCTCGCTCTCGATGGCCATGCGGGGCAACCTCGTGCCCGCCAAGAAGATGGTGCTGGCGCTGACGTCGCTGATCCGCTCGAAGTTCCCGCGCGACTTCGTCGCGGTCGTCGGCTTCGGCGAGACGGCCCAGGAGCTGAAGATCGAGGACATCCCGGCCCTGACGATCGACTACGCCTACGGCACCAACCTCCAGCACGCGCTGGCCCTCAGCCGCCACCTGATGCGCAACGAGAGAGGGGAGCGCCAGATCGTGGTCGTCACCGACGGCGAGCCGACCGCCCACCTGATGGCCAACGGCGAGCCCTTCTTCTCCTGGCCCCCCGTCCAAGAGACCCTGGAGAAGACCATGGCCGAGGTGCTGCGCTGCACCAAGGCCGGCATCACCATCAACACGTTCGCCCTCGACATCGAGCGCAGCCAGTTCCCGTTCGTCGAGCAGATCGCCCGGGTGAACGGCGGGCGGCTGTTCTACACCGACGTCGACGAACTGGGCACCTACGCGCTCGATGACTGGGTACGTCACCGCAGGGCCAGTTGAGCGTTTCCCAATAAGGTTTTGATCAGGAGTTTTCACATTTCCATTTGCTTTTTGTCGTAATCCCCGCCACAATGACACCGTTGTAATTACAACGGTGGTTAATCCGCTGTGGGGGAGGAGTACGACGTGGAAATCGTGGAACTGATGAGCGGAATGGAAGATCGAGGTTGGCAGGCTCGCGCCAACTGCATGGGCGTCGACCCCGATCTCTTCTTCCCCGAGCGCGGCGCTTCGACCCGTGAGGCCAAGGAAGTCTGTCGCGGCTGCGTCGTTCGCGAGGACTGCCTCGAGTTCGCCCTCGACAACGGTGAGAAGTTCGGCATCTGGGGCGGCATGAGCGAGCGCGAGCGCCGCCGCCTGCGCCGCGCCCGGGCCATCGAGCGCCGCGCTCAGGCCAGCTAGGTCCTGGTCCCCGGGGGACTTCGAGTCCCCGTTTGGATTCAACGCCGTCAACTCGTGGACCCGCATTCGTCGAGCCCAAAGGATCCATCCTGCACCACGTGACCGTCCAAGGATCGGGCCGGGTCGATCGAGGCGCAGACCAGCGAATCTCCAGTCCCCGCTACGGAGTGCTGCTCGGGTAAGTGGGCACGCCAATCGGCAAGGACCCAGTCGCAGACTCGACGGGCCGTGGTTCGGGCCAGCGCCAGGCCGAGTGCCGGTCGTGGACTCGACGCAGTCAAGTTGACAAGGTCCGGCCGCGCCGACACCCAGATGGCTTGACTGGTCCCGCGTTCCACGATCTCCAGGAACTGGCCAGTCTGTCGAAGGGGACACTCGCGAGATGCGGCGCTCTTGCCCCGCGAGCTGCCGTTGGGGTTTGGCTGGCGTGGACCGATCCGCTCCGCCGTCGGCGGCCTCGTCCCCCGGCTACATTTGCGAACTCTGACAATCCTGCCAATAACCATCTTCTTAAATGACATTCAGGCCCTCGTGTGGCGACTGGGTTCGCGAACACTGATTGAGTGACTTCGCAGCTCGAACCGCGCGGCAGCGCAACTCCGATCCCACCGCAGCGAGCAGCGTCGGGGTCGACGGAATCAGCCCGTGATCAGGTATTGGAATATCGTCGGCACGAGGGGACTCGACATCCCTCGCTTCGGTCAACACCGGCAGATGAGGTCCCTGGTTCGTGTCGACGTCTCCGACGGGAGCCAGCGGCCGCGCGACACTCGAACACGGGCATCGCGCAGAACGTGTTCGCGTTGATGTAACTATTGACGACTATTTGAATTCGCAAGGAGAATACCGATGAGTCGTGACCAGTCTGCAACCAGGATCCACATCCTCGACGTCTCCGCGAGGATGATCGGCGAGCACGGCAGCAAGATGCTGCGCGTCGCCGACGTGGCCCGACAGGCCAACGTCGGCATCCCGACCATCTACTACCACTTCAAGTCAAGGACGCAGCTGGTCGCCGAGGCCCAGGCCAGTATCTACATGAGCATGCTGGAGCCGATGCACAACTGCCTGACCCTCGCGGAGTCGGCGGTTGCTGCGAAGGACGAATCAACCTTCTGGTCGGCGGTCGGTGAGAACCTGATCCTGGCGTGGCGCGCGGGACGGCCCGAGGACGACTGGGGAGTTCTCAAACTGCTATTGGACGTCTGGTCGGACCCCACGACCCAACAGGCGTTTTCCGCGGGCCTCGAGGTCCAGTTCGACCGGTGGATCAGCACTGCGGAGAAGGCCAAGGGACTCGGTTGGATCGACGAGGGCGTCGACGCCAAGGCCCTGATCGTCGCGGTCTGGTCGGCTTCGATCGGACAAGCCATCTTCTCGAGTGCGTCGCACCTGGACAGGTCGCCCGAGAGCATCCGCGACTTCTTCCTTCACTCGATGGGCGCCAAGGCCTCTGGAGACTCAGGGAGAAACCGAAGCCAGCGGGGCGTGCGTAATTGAACGCTCGTGGGGCATAGGAATCGCGGGACCAGCGGTTCAAGCCAGGCGGCATCGATACTCGATGGTCTGGTGATCGCTGAGCCCGAGCATCGCCCATCGGCTGGGATCCTCGCCGTCAAGCACGGCCGCCGGGATCAGCCCCACCAACTCGGCTCGTTGGATCACGCCACCCGGTGGCACCAGCGACGCGACCTGGTCGTAGACGAACGACGGTCCCACCTTCATCGGGTCGATCAGGTTGCAGCTGACCTGCACGAGGGCGCCGACCTCGAAGCCGAGCGCGCGGACCTCGGGGCGGCGGATCGTCGAGGCGATCACCTTGGCCTCGAGGAGCGTCACGCCGCTCAGCCAGAGGTTCCACGCCACCAGCACCGGACGGGCTCCGACGGCGACCGCGCCGAGCTTGGGCGAGGGTGCGTCGGGGCCGACGTCGGGGGGCAGCGAGCGAAAGGCGCCGAGTCGCACCTCGGGCAGGGTGCGCAACCTCCCCTTGACCTGCCCGTAGAGGAAGCAGGGCACGTCGAAGGTGGTGGCGATCCACCGGGCGGTGTCGTCGCGCATCGACAGCGCGACGGCGCTCTGGTCCGTGTCGAGCGCCACGAACGGCACGACGTCGACGACGCCGAAGCGCGGGTGCACGCCTTGGTGCGTGGCGAGATCGAGGCGCGCGAACGCAGCGCCGATCAGCGAGCGAACGTCTTGGACGAGGACGTCGGGATCGTTGACGAGGGTGAAGACCGAGCGGTTGTGGAACTCGTCGCTGTGACGGTCGCGTAGCGACGAGGAGACGCTCGAAGAAAGCTCATCGAGCAGTGCGAGGTCGCGACCCTCGGAGACGTTGATGACGCATTCGAACACGTCAGCGGAGGGTCAGTTGGCGTCGAAATTGATGACGCGGTGACGGCGGCGCTCGCGCAGGATCCGGCGACGCTCTCGCTCACTGCGTCCGCCCCAGATCCCGTGGTCGATGTGGTTCTCGAGGGCGTACTCCAAGCACTGGGCGGCGACGGGGCACTGGGCACAGATCCGCTGGGCGATGATGACGCCAACGCCGTCGCGCGGGAAGCACGTCCCCGGCGGGTATTCGCGACACTTGCCGTCCGCCATCCACTCTGTGCTCATATCCCCTCCTAAGCCTTCTTACTTCACAGTAGCGACAGTTCGTGTTGCAGACCCGTAACGAAACGTTCACTTGTTCACGAGGGGTCGATTCTCAGGACTCTCACAGGCGCCCGAGGGGATCGACGCCAAGTCAGTAGAATGGACCCTCATCACCGAGGTACGCCAAAGGAGCACCGTGAGCCAGGTTCCGACCATTGAGACCACCGAGGTCGTCGACCCCGTCGGTCACGTACAAGTCATCTACCTCGGCCCGGTCGCGCCCCACTGGGAGTGCCGCATGGTCTTTGGCGACGAGGAGCAGATCCAGGCCTTCGTCGACCGCGTCGACGCTCGCCTCCGCTTCCTGCCGCCCCACGACCCCCAATTCCGTCGCAACCGCGAGCGCGTGAACCGCGACGCCGAGCGTGAGAACCTGCTGGTCGAGTGGAACCTCGGGTACGACGAAGAGTCCTAGGCCAGCGGCGAGTGGGTGACCCGCTCGTACCACGACTCGGGACTCTCCAGCTCGGCCGCGCTCGGCAGGCCGTCGACGCGCAGTAGCGCGTCGAAGACCCGCAGCGAATGGTCCCTCTGCATCGTCGCGACGAACTGCGCCGCCGCGTCGTGGTGCGGACCCTGGGTCGAGATGCCGAACAGCGCCGCCGCGGCGTCCTCGCCGCGCGCGTCGCTTCGCCGGTGGCGCCGGTAGGCCTCGACGAGGGCCGGGCGCGGTCCGAGGATCGCCTCGGTGATCTCGTGGGCCGCGGCGTCGAAGAAGGCGAGCAGCACGCTCGCGGCCGCGTCGATCGCCCGGTTGGCGTCGGTCTCCTCGGGCATCTCGATGCCGTCGAGCAGCGACTCGGGATTGCTCATCAACTCGCTGAGGTCCTCGGGGTTGACCATCCCCTGCAACCGGGTCAGCAGATCGCCCTGGGCCTTGGTCGCCTCGCGCACGGCGTCGATCAGCAGGGCGCGCAGCGCGTCGCCGGTGCCCGGCTGGGTGAGGATCAGCGACGCGACGAACTCCTGGGCGATGGCGAAGACGTAGACCTCGTCACGCTCGAGGGACCAGGCCTCGGCGAAGGCCTTCAGGTTGTTCACCACGAGCATCCGCTGGTCGTCGAGCCGCGGCAGCGGCAGTGCCGCGAGCGACCACGCCCGGTCCGAGAAGTGCCCGGCGACCGAGCCCATCTGGAACCCGGCAAAGATCGGTCCGAGGGTTGCCGCCATCTGGGCCATCAGCGGGTTCTCCGCGACGTCGAGGTCACTGCCCAACGAGGCGGTGCCCGCGATGAGCGGCTCCATCAGCGGCCGCCACTGGGTCAGCGCGGCGGTCGTCAGCGTCGAGCGGTTGACGGCCATGACCGTGGGCTCGATGGGCACGCCGAGCAGGGCGTCGACGTGTCGTCCGACGAGCGGGGCGAGCTCTTCGAGGCGCTGGCGTTCGATCGGCTGGGGGTTGGGGTCGCCGTCGGTGCCGCGCGCGATGTTGAGGGCCAACTGGGTCGCGGTCGTGAACCAGGCGTCGGGTCCCTGTTGGCCCAACAGGGCGAAGATGTCGCCGAACATGCCGCCGAATGGACTGTCGCTCACGGATCCAACCTAGAGCGCGCAGCCGAGCGTCATGACGGTGTGGTGGATGGTGGCGTCGCGCGCGAAGGTCACCTTGGCCTGGGAGTAGGCCGGGGTCAGGTAGAGCGCGGTCAGCAGCGCGCTGAAGGTCTCGGTGGGCTTGCCGTTCAGGGCGGTGATGACGTCACCGCGCTTGAAGTGCCACTGGGCGGGGGACTTGGGGATCGCGCGGCGCACGACGACGCCACCGCCCTGGGCGCTGGCGCCGGCGATGCCGAGGCTCGAGTGGCACCCCCGGCCCGTGGCGACGATGTAGGCGATGCGCGCCACGAACTGCGCCGAGTACCACAGGTGGTCGATGGACAGCACCGCCACCACGCGGCCGCTCTTGTTGACCGCGACGGCGTCGACGAAGCCGTTGGTATCGGCGTCGGACGTGGTCGACAGGTAGCTGATGACGCCGGTCGCGTTGACCTTGGGGTCGCCGAGGACGGTGTCGGCCCAGGCGTACTGCGGCGACTTGGTCGTGGACTTGAGGATGGGCGAGACGGCCACGACCGACGCGCTCGCCGGCAGGGGCGCGAAGGAGAGGGCCGGGACCCTCATGCCGAGGCGCACGATGGTGAAGCCCATCACCTTGTCGCGGCCGACCCAGGTCACCTTGAAGTTGACGTGCTCGGAGATCGAGCCGGTGATGAGCGCGGACTGGGGGATCGGCGTGGTGGTGACCGCGAGGTCGTGGGGCAGCACCATCGCCGCGACGACCCGGACGTGTCCGGGGGTCGTGATCGTGAGGCTCACCGTGTGCAGCGCGGCGACGCGGCTGTTGGCCGGCAGGGCGCTGAGGGTCGTGGCGATGTGGGCCGGCAGCGGGGTCTCGGAGGAGCTGGCGTTTCGCGCGATGAGCAGGCCGGCCGATCCGGCGATCAGCGCGACCGCCATGACGACCCCGATCGCGCGCGCGGCGCGTGACTGGATCTGCCAGAGCGGCGAGGCGTCGAGCGACTCGAAACTGGGCAGTTCGCTGGGGTGGATCCAGTTGCGCGCGCCCTTGGGCGGCGGGCCCGGGTGCTCGCGCCGCGTGCGCCACCAGTCCATTGGTCCCCAACTCTTCACCCACTGAAGGCTAGTTACCAACGGAGCTGATTGAACGTCGCCCTATTGTTGGTGTTCATGCCATTGGACGTCGCGCTCGACATCGGGACCTCCCATTCGCGCCTCGCCACCGCCCAACGCGGCATCCTCTTCAACGAGCCGACCCTGGTCGCGATCGACACCAACTCCGGTTCGGTCGTGGAGGTCGGCCACGGCGCACTCGACATGGTGGCGCGCACGCCTCGCCACGTGGTGGTGTTCCGCCCGCTCGCCCAGGGTGCCACCGTGGACTTCGACGTCACCGCCCGGCTGATCGCGGGGCTCTTCGATCGCGCCGGCATCTCGAAACTGAGCCGCGCGCGCGTCGTCATGAGCGTGCCCTCGCTCGCGACGCCCATCGAGCGCCGGGCGCTGCGCCAGGCGGCGATCCAGGCCGGCGCGCGCGAGGTGAGCCTCATCGAGGCGCCGATCGCCGCCGCGATCGGGCTCGGGCTCCCGGTGCAGGACCCCATCGGGTCGGCCGTGGCGCTGTTGGGGGCGGGTGCCTCGGAGGCCGCGGTGATCTCACTCGGGGGCATCGTCACGGGCAGCGCGCGCCGCATCGGAGGCAACGACTTCGATCTCGCGATCGCGACCCTGCTGCGCATCCGCCTGGGGGTCGTCGTCGCCCCGTCGGTCGTCGAGAACCTGAAGTTCAGCCTCGGCTCGGCCAAGGGCCTCACCCGTGGTCACTCGGAGGTGGTGCTCGCTCGCACGGTCGACCGCGGCGAGCTCGTCGAGGTCGACGTCGACGCGGACCTGGTGAACAACGCCGCCCACGAGGTCGTCTCGTCGACGGTGCGCATGATCCAAGAGTGCCTCGGCGACACGCCCCCCGACCTCTCCCAGGACGTCAGCGCGCGCGGCCTCACGATGGTCGGGGGACAGGCGCAGCTGAGCGACTTCGCCGACCTGATCGCGACGAACACCGGCGTCGACGTGTCGGTCGCGGACGAACCCGACACCGTCGTGATCCGGGGACTGCAGCTCTGCCTCGAGGAGATGTCCTCGCTGCACACGCTCTTTCGCGACGCCGAACGTTAGTCGGCGTCGGACTTCAACTGGTCGACGGCGGCGCGCACCTGCCAGTCGCGGTCCTCGCTGGCGCGCTCCAGGGCGGCGTCGATGTCGGGACCCTCGAAGTTCGACAGGGCCACGATCGCGCGTCGTCGCACGGCGGGCTTGTCGTCGAGCGCGGCGAGCACCGCGGGCCGACCACGATCGTCGCCGATGGCGCCCAGCGCCGCGACGGCCGACTCGCGACACCTCGCGTCGTCGTGGCCCGTCGCCACCTCGCAGAGCTTCCCGACGGCGCCGGTGTAGAGGTGCTCGGCGAGGGCGAACACCGCGGCGTCCACGACGAGCGCGTCGGCGTCGTCGAGCAACTCGGCGATCCGCTCGTAGATGCGCTGGTCGACGATCTCGACGTAGGCGATCTGCGCGAGCGCCTCACGACGCACGTCGACGACCGCGTCGTCGAGCGCCGCGAGCCAGTCGTCGACCGTGACGAGCGACTGGCGCACCGCGCCGCGCAGCGCCAGCACCCGGTGGCGTGAATCGGGCGCGTGCAGGTTCGTTCGAAGGACGTTCTCGAAGTCGGGGCACTTCGCGAAGCCCGCGCGCAGCAGCGTCTCGTCGAGGGTCTCCGCTAGCGTTGGTTCATCACTTTGCACGAACCCATCTCACCACCTTGGCGGGGTCGTCGCCGACTCCGGGCGTTCCTGCTGAGCGTGATCGCCATCCTGGTGGTCGTTGCGGGGCTGCGCGCGTGGAACGTGCCGGTCTACGCCTTGACCCCGGGCGAGGCCACGCCGGTCGCGCCGCTCGTGAAGATCCAGGGCGTCGCCACGGACCCGCACCACGACAAGATCATGCTGACCGACGTCTTCCTCCAGCCGCTCAGCGCCCTCCAGTGGTTGGCGATGCACTTCCAGTCCCACGTCCAGTTCGTACCCGCCAACGAGCTCATCGATCCCGGTGTGCCCGCCGACGAGTTCGGCCCCCAGGGCTACCTCCAGATGAGTGACTCCAAGCAGGCCGCCGAGGTCGCCGCCTTCAGGGCCCTCGGCTGGACGACCCCGTCGACCAAGACCGGCACCATCGTCAGCGCGGTGATCGCGCCGTCGCCCGCGCGCTCGGCCGGCATCCGCGTGGCCGACGACATCGTGGCCGTCGACGCCACGCCGGTTGGTGACACCTGCACGCTGATCAGGGCGATCCACGCCATGGCCCCCGGCACCACCGTGCGGCTCACGCTGGCGCGCGCGGTCATCTCGTCGGTGGGTGTCATCTCCTACAAGAAGCCCTCGGTGGTCACGTTGAAGACGGCCGCCGCCCCGAGGGACCTCGCCGCTCCGGCGTGCCCCGGAGTCAGCGGACCGAGCCACTCGTGGTTCGGTGTCTCGCTCGAGGACGGCGTCACCTACCAGCTGCCGGCCAGGGTCTCGATCAACACCAGCAACATCGGGGGCCCGTCGGCGGGTCTCGCGATGACCCTGACGCTCATCGACCAGCTCACTGGGGGCTCGTTGACGGGACACCAGGTCGTCGCCGCCACCGGCACGATCGACGCCCAGGGCCACGTCGGCGACGTCGGGGGCGTGGCGCAGAAGACGGTTGCCGTGCAACGCTCAGGCGCGAAGTACTTCATCGTGCCCCAAGTCGAGGTGACGACGGCCCGAGGCGTCGCCGAACCGGGACTGAAGATTATCGGTGTCACCACCCTCGCCCAGGCGCTGGGCGAGCTGCGCGCCATCGGCGGCGCGGCGCCCGTGCCGCTCACCACGCCCCACTAAGCCGTTTCTCGCCTGCCCGACGCCGTAGTCTTGAAGGAATGGACGAACGCCGAATCCTCTCCTCCACGCGTCAAACGTCGGCCGAGATAGCCCGCACGAACTTTTCCACCCTGCGCAAGGGCGGCCTCGACCCGAACGAGGTGCGCCTGCACCTCGAAGCGGTCGCGCGCGAGATGGGCCACCTCGAGGCGCGCATCCGCGAGCTCCAGGACCAGCTGAGCGAAGCCCACCGCAAGATCGCCAACCCCACCTTCGACGAGGCGACGCTGGCGAGCGCGCTGGGCGCCCAGAGCGCCGCGATTCTGCGCTCGGCCCACGAGGAGGCGGGCCGGGTCACCGCCGAGGCCCAGGAGCGCAGCGCCCAGGTCTTCACCGAGAGCCAGCAGCGCGCCGCCGCGCACCTCATCGAGGCCCAGGAGCGCGCCACGGCGCTGATCACCGAGGCCGAGAACACCGCCACCCAGATCGACCACGACGCCCGCCTCGCCGCCGAACGGCTCATCGACTCGGCGAAGGTGAACGGCGAGGCCCTCGTCGACCACGCGCGCGAGCAGGGCCGCGCCATCGTCGAGCAGGCGAACGAAGCGCGCAAGGTCGTGCTCAACGACCTCGCGGTGAAGCGCAAGGCCCTGCACCTGCAGATCGACCAGCTGCGCGCGGCCCGTGACTCGCTCGGGACGTTCGTCGGCACGCTCCTCGACCAGGTGGAGGGCGTGCTCTCGGGCATCAACAACTCCGACGAGGTCGCGCGCGCCGCCGCGCTCGAGGCGTTGCGCGGTCATCCGGCCGTCCCCGAGCCGACCGAGGAGGAGCTGCTCGCGGGCACGCCACTGCGTGCGGTGCCCGAGATCCAAGTCCGCGAACCGGCCGAGCCAGCGGTCGAGCCCAAGCCCAAGGCCCGCAAGGCCGCCCCCAAAGGGCCCGAACCGGTCAGCGAGGCGTCGTTCGTCGAGGACGACGGTTCGGGCACCGACGTCGTCAACGAGATCTTCGCGCGGCTGCGCAAGGCATCGTTGGAAGAGCGCGGCGCCGCCCCGCACGCGCCGCGAAAGGCGGCGCCCGCGGCGTCGGCCAAGCCCCCCACCGCGACGGGCGAGCTCTTCAAGCGCCGTGACCAGTCCCTGGACGAGTCGCTCGCCGTCTTGACGCGCAAGGTGAAGCGGGCCCTGCAGGACGACCAGAACGTCATGCTCGAGCGGCTGCGCGACGTGAAGGCGATGATCACCACCGAACTCGAGGACGAGCACGACCAGCGTGCGCGCTACGCCACCGCGTCCGTCGACGCGCTGGTCGACGCCGCGGCCGCCGGCGTCCAGTTCGCCAGCGACGAGGCCGGAGCGTCGGCCCAGGCGCTCGACCGCGCCGCCATCGACGACTGCGCCGCCGACCTCGCGGTGACGATCGTGCTGGCGCTGCGCAAGCGCATCCTCGCCGACGGCAGCGGCGACGGTCCCGAGCGGGCCAACGCCGCCTACAAGGAGTGGCGCGGGGCCCGGGTCGAGCGGCTCTGCACCGACGCGGCCCGTCGAGCCTTCCACCTCGGGGTGCTCGCGGCCTCCCAGGGCCGGTCGGTCCGCTTCTACGCGGCGCCCAGCGACGCGCCCTGTGACGCCTGCGCACTCGACGCCGCGTCGGGCGAGCGCCCCGCCGGCCAGAGCTTCCCCAGCGGCGCGGCCTACCCGCCGTTGCACGCCGGCTGCGCGTGCACCGTCGTTCCCGTTTGAGAAAAGTCCTAGGCTTCCAACGTGCGTAGCCCCTCCGACATCCCGTCCCCGCGTTCGCGACGGCTCGGCCGGCTCTCGCGGCGCTTCTGGATCGGCGCCGCCTTCGTCGTGCTGCTCATCGCGTTCCTCTCGCTGCGCAACCTCGCGGTGCTGTGGACCGACCAGATGTGGTTCTCGTCGGTCGGCCTCGGTCGGGTCTTCTCGACGCTGCTGATGGTGAAGGTCGGACTGGGCCTCACCTTCGGGGCGGTCTTCTTCTTCATCATGTGGGGCAACCTGCTGCTCACCGACCGCTTCGGCGCCCGGGACCTCTCCTTTGACCCCGAGGACGAGATCGTGCGCCGGTTCCAGAACCTGGTGCGCCCCTACGCCAAGCGCATCTACGCGGCCATCGCCCTGGTGATGGGTCTCGTCGCGGGACTGAACGCGACGGGCCAGTGGCAGAAGTACCTGCTCTTCGCCAACAGCCAGCCCTTCAACCAGAAGGACGCCCTGTTCCACAAGGACCTGAGCTTCTACGTCTTCAAGCTGCCCTTCGTCTCGTTCATGGTGACCTGGTCGCTCGTCGCGCTCGTGGTGGCGTTGATCGTCACCACCGGCTTCCACTACATGAACGGCGGCATCCGCGCCACGCGCGTCTCGCCGCGCGTCTCGCCGCGCGTCAAGGCCCACCTCTCGGTGATCGGCGCGGGCATCGCGCTGATGAAGGCGGTGGGCTACGTCATCGGCAAGTGGGAGCTCGTCAACTCCACCAACGGCTACGTCCAGGGCGCGAGTTACACCGACGTGCACGCGCGCATGCCGGCCCTGACGATCCTCTTCTACCTGTCGCTCGCCGCGGCCCTGATCCTGCTCGCGAACGTCCGCATGCGCGGCTGGTCCCTGCCCGCGGTCGCGGTCGGGCTCTGGCTCTTCGTCGCGCTCGTGATCGGCGTGCTGTACCCGACGATCCTCCAGGCGCTGAAGGTGAGCCCCAACCAGGACACCCTCGAGGCGCCCTACATCCAGCGCAACATCGAGGCGACCCGCGCGGCCTTCAACCTCGACAAGGTCGAGGTCCACACCTTCGCCGGGTCGCCGTCGGTCACCAACGCGACGATCAAGGCCGACAAGGCGACCCTCGACAACATCCGCCTGTGGGACCCGGCGAACAATATCGCGCTCGCCACCGTCATCCGGCGCCAGTCGATCCGCTCGTACTACACGTTCTCCACGCTCTCGGTCGACCGCTACTTCATCAACGGCAAGCTCACCCCGGTGCTGATCGGTGCGCGCCAGCTCAACACCGCGAACCTGCCCAGCCAGAGCTGGGTGAACCAGCACCTGCAGTACACCCACGGGATCGGCGCCGCGGTCGTGGCGGCCAACACCGTCGACGCCAACACCGGCAACCCCGTCTTCGCCGTCTCGAACGTGCCGCCGGCCTCGACCAGTGGCATGCCGGTGCTGACCCAACCGGGGATCTACTTCGGCATCAACGACCCCGGCTGGGTGGCCGCGAACACCAAGCAGCCCGAGCTCGACTACCAGGTCAACTCGGGGCGCAACGCCGGCCAGCCCGTCGAGACCCATTACACGGGCAGCGGCGGGGTGGCGGTCGGCAGCATCGCCAGCCGGCTGGCCTTCGCGCTGCGCCTGGGCGACTTCAACTTCCTGATCTCGAACCAGATCACCGCCAAGAGCCGGATCCTGTTCGTGCGCGACGTCGCCCAGATGGCCCAGAAGGCCGCGCCGTTCCTCTCCTTCGACGCCCACCCCTACGCGGTCGTGTCCAACGGCGAGGTGCAGTACGTGCTCGACGGCTACACCACGACCGACCAGTATCCCTACGCGGAGAACGCGTCGAACCTCAATGTCAGCACCGGCGGACTGCCCGGCAGCTTCAACTACGTGCGCAACTCGGTCAAGGTCGTCGTCAACGCCTTCACCGGCGCCATGACCTTCTACGCGGCCAACCCCAACGACCCGATCCTCAAGGCCTACCGCGCCGCCTTCCCGACGATGTTCCACCCCATGAGCGACATGCCCGCGGCCATCCAGACGCACCTGCGCTACCCGGCCGACATCTTCTCGGTCCAGGCCGCGACCCTCGGGCGCTACCACATCACCGCCGCGAGCGCCTTCTACAACGCCTCGGACCGCTGGGAGATCTCCCCGACGACGGGCTCGGGCACCCCGAGCCAGTCGCTCTCGCTCACCTCGGTCACCGACGCCGCGGGCAACGTGGTCTCCTCGTCGCTCGCCCCGATGAGCCCGGTCTTCCAGGTGGGCTCCCTGCCCCAGGCCAACCACCAGCAGCTCCTCGAGTCGATCGCCTTCGTGCCGGCGGGCAACTCCTCGACCGTCCAGGGCCTCACGGCCTTCATGATGGCGACGTCGGACCCGAAGGACTACGGAAACCTGAACGTCTACGTGACCCCGCGCGGCACCTCGGTCACGGGCCCGGTCCAGGCCGACTCGGAGATCCAGCAGAACACCAAGGCCGCCCAGACGATCACCCTGCTCGACCAGCACGGCTCGCTCGTGCTGCTCGGCAACAACCTCATGGTGCCCCTCGACCAGAGCGTGCTCTACATCCGCCCGCTCTACGTGACGAGCAGCTCGAACCCGCTGCCCCAGCTGCGCTACGTGATCGCGGTGTTCAACCAGGAGGTCGGCATCGAGCCGACCCTCGCCGGCGCGCTGTCCGACGTGCTCGGCACGAACATCACGCCCGTCAAGCCCGGCGGCGGCGGCAAGACCGGCCAGACCGCGGCGTACTACCTGCAACGCGCCGCCGCGGACTACACCGCGGCCCAGAAGGCCCTCAGCAACGGCAACCTCGGCGCGTACCAGGCCGCGGTCGACGCGATGAACCGCGAGCTGACGTTGGCCCAGAAGGCGTTGACGGCAGGCAAGTAGTACGTGCCACGCGCTTGAGCGCGGAGCCGCGACCGACTAGAATGGAATCTCCATCGCGGGGTGGAGCAGTCTGGTAGCTCGTCGGGCTCATAACCCGAAGGTCGCAAGTTCAAATCTTGCCCCCGCCACCAAGATCGAAGGCCCAGGC